>JASLOY010000476.1 GCA_030745255.1 Vicinamibacterales bacterium | reverse complement strand
GGCTCATCGCGACCGGGCTGCCCTCGGTCGTGCCCTGCGCGGTGGCTGGCGTGGCGCTCACCGACGAATCGGGGCAATGGACGGTCACCTGGCAAATGAAAGGGCACCGGCTCGAGGTGAGCCCCGAGCTCATCGAACAGCTCGAGCCACTGCACCGACGTGCGGCCCAGCAACCGACCCTGTTGATCGCCACCAGGGAAGGCGGTCCGTCGGCGATCAGCGTCCCACCCGTGTTCGAAGCGCTCCGGATCCGTCGCCTCGCGGTCGGCACCTTGGCATCGTCGCGCCGCCAGCTCGGGATGTTGTTCGCCGGGCGCGAGGCGGGCCGTCCATTCTCGCCGGGCGAGCAGCTGGCGCTGCTGCCGGTCGCCCAGCAGGCGGCGGTCGGCATCGAGAACCTGCGACTCAATGAGGCTCTGGTCCGCCACTCGAGGAGCCTGGAGCAACAGAACGCGCTGATTCTGGCGGCGGCTGGCGAGGGCATCTACGGGCTCGACACCGATGGCCTCACCACCTTCGTCAACCCGGCCGCAGCGCGGCTGCTCGGCTGGAGCGTCGACGAGCTCCTCGGGCAACCGATGCACGCGGTGCTCCACCACACACACGCTGATGGGTCCGCGTATCCACGCGAGACCTGTCCGATCTACGCCGCGTTCAAGGACGGGCAAGTCCATCAGGTCAGGGACGAAGTGTTCTGGCGGCGCGACGGCACGAGCTTTCCGGTCGAGTACACCTCCACCCCGATCGAAGAGGAAGACGCGCTGATCGGGGCGGTGGTGGTATTTCGGGACGTCACCGCGCGCAAGGACGCAGAGACGCAGCTTCACGCGGCGCTCGGCGAGGTACAGTCGCTCAAAGAACAGCTGGAGGAAGAAAACGTCTACCTCCAGGAAGAGATCCGCACGCGACACAACTTTGGAGAGATCATCGGGAAGTCACCGGCGATCGGGCAGGTGCTGCAAGCAGTCGAGACAGTGGCGCCGACCAACGCCAACGTGTTGATCGCGGGCGAGAGCGGCACCGGCAAGGAACTCGTGGCCCGCGCGGTGCACCGGCTGAGTCCGCGGCAGGACCGGGCGCTCATCACGGTCAACTGCGCGTCAATCCCACGCGAGCTGTTCGAGAGTGAGTTCTTCGGTCATCTCAAAGGCGCGTTCACCGGCGCCGTCCGGGACCGGGTCGGACGGTTTCAGCTGGCTCATCGGGGCACCCTGTTCCTGGACGAGGTGGGAGAGATCCCGCTCGAGCTGCAGTCGAAGCTGCTGCGTGTCCTGCAGCACGGGGAATTCGAGCGTGTGGGAGACGAGCGCACCCTCACGGTGGACGTCCGGGTCATCGCGGCGACGAATCGCGACCTCCGACACGAGG
Organism: Vicinamibacterales bacterium; assembly: GCA_030745255.1. Classification (GTDB taxonomy): domain Bacteria; phylum Acidobacteriota; class Vicinamibacteria; order Vicinamibacterales; family UBA8438; genus NP936. The sequence continues at coordinate 2,023 of JASLOY010000476.1, read as the reverse complement.
TTGACGCCGGCCGGTTCCGGGAGGACCTGTATTACCGATTGAACGTGTTCCCCATCGAAGTGATGCCGTTACGCAGACGCCCTGACGACATCGCGCCGCTCGCGGCGCACTACGTCGAGCAGGCAGCGCGTCGGTTCAACCGGCCCACGGTGCGACTGACCAACGCCAACATCCGCGAGCTGCAAACGGCAGACTGGGCTGGCAATGTGCGCGAGCTGATGCACGTAATCGAGCGGGCTGTCCTCACGGCCAAAGGCGGGCGTCTCCGGTTCGAGCTACCTGGTCGCACCCGGGAGCCGGCGCCCGAGCGGAAGCCGACGACACGGGAGGTCCTGACAGACGCCGAATTGCAGCGGTCGCACGACGACAATCTGCGCGCCGCGCTCCATCAGACCGGGTGGAAAATTTACGGCCCTGGGGGAACGGCCGAGCTGCTCGGGATGAAACCGACAACCCTGACCGCGCGGATCAAGAAGGCGGGACTGCGGAAACCGGACCGGTAGACGCCGTCATATCGTCGCGCTCGGGACGCCGGTCGACTGCAGCGGCGACTTTCACCATGGACTGCTAACTCTGGGAAGACATTCACCGTCAAATACATGAGGTCCTCATTCCTACAGTGCCGCACATGCTTCTCACCGCTCTTTGGCAGACCGTCCACAGCCTGAATCAGCGACGCGGATTCTCACTTATGGCAATCCTGACCCTCGCGGTCGGCATCGGGTCGACCACGGCGGTCTACAGCATCGCCGATGCAGTCTTGTTCCGACCCCTGCCCTTCGAGAACGCCGAACGGGTCGTACGGCTCCACAGCTTCAACACCGCGCGCGGCTTCGACTTCATCAACGTCTCGTATCCCGATTTCACAGAGTGGCGTGACGAAACTGCGGTGTTCGACTCGGCCGCCGCGTTCAGAATGCGAGACGTCGACCTGGCGGGCGCCGACGAACCGCTGCGCCTCCGGGTCGGAACAGTCGGCGCTGATTTCTTCCGGGTGCTTCGCGCTCGTCCGGTCGTGGGACGCACTTTTCAGATCGACGACCACGACCCGGCGAACGAACTGGCCACCGTGCTCTCGGAAGGCCTGTGGAGGGGTCGATTCGGCGGCGACACCTCGATCGTCGGCCAGAGCGTGCGCCTCGACGGTGTGCCCCACACGGTCGTCGGTGTGGTCGACGAGACCGGGCAGTGGCCGCTCAATGCCCGCGCCTGGGTGCCAGTGCGGTTCGTTATGCCGCCCACCGCGCGCAGTGATCATAGCTGGGAAGTGATTGCCCGGCTCGCCCCTGACACGTCGATCGGCGCGGCAACCACCCGCATCTCGACACTGGCCCGGCGTGCCTCGGCGTCGCAGCCGGAGGAGCGCGACCGGGGCTGGGACGCCGCCGCCACACCGCTGCTGTCGCTGGCGGGTGACGACCTGGCAATTGACGGCGTCCTGCTGCTCGAGCGGCAGATGCGGGCCCAGCTGGCTGGTCCGCGATTCGTCACCTGGGTGCTCAGCCTGTTCGGTGTCGTCTCGCTGCTGTTGGCGACGAGCGGGGTCTACGGATTGGCCTCGTTCGCGCTGGCGAGCCGGACCCACGAGATCGGGATCCGGATGGCGCTGGGCGCATCCCAGCGAGCCGTGCGCATGCTCATCGTGCGTCAGTCCGCCCCGGTGCTGATTGCCGGTGCGGCGCTCGGCATCGCCGGCGCCGCGGCCATCGCCCGTATTGCCGCGAGCCGGTTCGCCGGCCTCGCGGGTTTCGACCTGATGAGCGTCGCGGCCGTGACGGCGCTACTGGTGAGCGTGGCGCTGACGGCTAGTCACCTCCCGGCCCGCCGCGCCACCCGCATCGACCCGCTACACGCACTGCGTCAGGACTGACGCGCTCGTGGTGTGGCATCGCTGATGCGCGCCATCACCGCACCTACTGCGATCCGCCCTTCTCCGCCTCCAGGGCCCGCGCGCCGCGCAGGGTGTGCTCGATCGCATAGTTGCCTTCGTGGCAGGCGAACTCGTAGATGACACCGGTCCCAG
>JASLOY010000475.1 GCA_030745255.1 Vicinamibacterales bacterium | reverse complement strand
AGGTCTCGGAAGACGGTGTCGACTACGGAGATCCCACCGATATCGGGACCCTGATCCAGGACAACCGGCGGCAGTTCCTCTGGGCCACGCCCTACATTGTGTGGACCCCTTACGGGGGACCCAACGGAACGCTCGTCGCGTCGAGCCGTGGCGTCATGAGAGAAGATGTCGGGCAGGTGGGCAACGGCGTCATGATCAACCGCAATCGCGGCGAAGGATTCTGGACGCTGCTCGAAACCCCGATCTATTACATACCGGGACCGAGCGGGTACAGCAGCACGATGATTCCGTTGGATGATGGCAGAGAGATCTTGCAGCTGGTGCCGGTCGATGGCCATATACGATACGCCAAGTTCAGCCTGCCCGATTGAGTCGAGTCATGCCGGTCGATTCCGGGTCGTCCTGGGCGTGTTCGCAGCTTGCCTGGTGACAGCTGCGCCGGTGACAGCGCAGCGCGAGGTCGAGCGCATGCCTCGCGACCTGGTTGCTGAGCGTCTGGCCATCCTGCCGTTCGGCAACATCAGCGGTGCGCCAGGCGATGACTGGATCGGAGACGGCATCGTCGAAACGCTCAGGGCCGAGTTGCATGGCACGGGCGCGTTCGAGGTCGTCGGACCGGAGACGGTCTCGGGGGCCGCGCCAGTCGTGGCCCGGGACGACACGAGCTCGAGCGAGCCCGACATCGTCCTCGAGATCGGACGGCGTGCAGCGGCGCGGTGGGTGATGAGTGGTGGGTATCAGCGGGTTGGAGACCAGCTTCGCATCACGGGGCGTCTGGTGGATGTTGCGGCCGGCTCGACCGTTCGGACGGCCAAGGTCGATGGCGACATCGTCGATCTCTTCGCGCTGCAGGACCGACTCGCCGCCGAGCTGGCCGGCACCTACGAGAGCCCGACGCGTGCGGTCGATCGCTCGCAGGAAGGCGTAGGAGGGGCGCAGCCATCTTCATCCACGGCGGCATCTCCCGGCCGCGACCCCGGTCGTCTCGCGCGGAACCCTGGCGCGGCGGCCGTGTCAGGGCCCGGGTCGCGACCAACGACCGGTGGGTTCGCCGCGGTCAGTGCGATCGATGGCCCCCCCGCGCCGGTGGCACCCGAGGTGCTCTCTCGCAACGAACGGGGCCAGTCCACCATCCGGGCGATCCAGCTCAGCGAGACGATTCGCCTGGATGGGCAGCTCGACGAGAGGGTTTATCAGACGGTGCCACCTGTCACCGGTTTCATCCAGCAGGTCCCGGACGAGGGCGCGGCGGCGACGGAGAAGACCGAGGCCTGGATCATGTTCGACGAGCGCAACGTCTATGTCTCCAGTCGCATCTGGGATTCAGCGGCGCCCAGTGAATGGGTGGCGAACGAGATGCGGCGCGACTCCAACCAGCTCCGCAATAACGACCACTTTCTTGTATTGTTCGACACCTTCTACGACCGGCGTAACGGTGTGGCTTTCCAGACGACTCCCTTGGGCGCCCTGTCCGACTTCGCGATCACGAACGAAGGGAGCTACAACGGCGACTGGAACCCGATCTGGGACGTTCGGACGGGGCGATTCGACGGCGGCTGGACTGCGGAGATGGCGATCCCGTTCAAGTCGCTCCGCTATCGGCCGGGTCCGGACCAGGTGTGGGGCGTTCAGCTGCGCCGCGGCATTCGCCGCAAGAGCGAGTACGCCTACATTACGGCTCTGCCGATCTCGGCCGCCGGTTCCGGCGGCGGCACCATGGGGGTCTTTCGCGTGTCGGGGGCCGGGACACTGGTCGGCCTGGAGGTGCCCGACGCCAGCAGCAATCTCGAGATCAAGCCGTATGGCATCGGTGGGCTCACGACCGACGTCAACTCGAGTCCAGCGAAGCGTAATGCCGGGGACGGAGACTTTGGGTTTGATGTGAAGTACGGAATCACTCAGAACCTGACGGCGGACTTCACCTACAACACCGACTTCGCCCAGGTCGAGGTGGACGAGCAGCAGGTGAACCTGACCCAATTCAGCCTCTTCTTTCCCGAGAAGCGGGAGTTCTTTCTAGAAGGCCGCGGCATCTTCGACTTCGCTCGCGGCGGTGTCGGCGGCGGCTTCGGCGGCGCGCTCCGGAGGGGCGGTGGCGGCTTCTTCGGCGGCGGCAATGCGCCGACGCTGTTCTATACTCGCCGGATCGGGCTCCAGAACGGCGGCATCGTGCCGATTCTTGGCGGCGGCCGCGTGACGGGCAAAATCGGCGCCTTCGACGTGGGCGCGCTGAACATCCAGACCGACGACGAGGTGGTCTCGGGCGCGGAGATGACGAACTTCACGGTCGTGCGGATGAAGCGGGACATCATGCGCCGGAGCAGCATCGGCGGCCTGTTCACGAACCGGTCGGTGTCGCTTGCCGGCGACGGATCCAGCCAGGCCTTCGGCGCGGATGCCACCTTCTCGTTCTTCGAAAACGTGAGCCTGCTCGGCTATCTGGCGCGAACGCAAACGCCCGGGCTCGACAGCAAGGACCTGAGCTACCAGAGCCGGTTCGACTACGCCGGCGACCGCTATGGCTTCCAGGTCGACCACCTCGTCGTCGAGGACCACTTCGTGCCGGAAGTCGGCTTCCTGCGGCGGGACAACTTCCGCCGGACGTTCGGGTCCGCGCGGTTCAGTCCGCGGCCGGAGTCGATCGACGCAATCCGGCAGTTCCGCTTCGAGGGGAGCTTCGACTACATCCTGACCGCCGACACGGGCCTGGTGGAGACGCGGCAAGCGCAGCTGGGATTGTCGACGGAATTCGAAAACAGCGACACGGCGGGGGTCTCGGTCGCCGACAGCTACGAGTTTCTTGTCCGGCCGTTCAGCCCAGGGCCAGGCGTGACCATTCCCATCGGCGGATACGGCTTTCGCGATGTCGAGGCCACGTATTCGCTCGGGACGCAGCGCCGATTCAGCGGCAACTTCACGGTGCGTGCCGGCGAGTACTTCAGCGGCGACATCCGGTCGGTCGGCTTCAACCGTGGGCGCGTCGAGGTGACGCCGCAGCTCTCGGTCGAGCCGAGCGTGTCGGTCAACTGGATCGACACGCCCCAGGGATCGTTTCGCGCCGATCTGGTCGTCACGCGGGTCAGCTACACGTTTACCCCGCGGATGTTCTTCAGCGCGCTCACGCAGTACAACTCGGGCAGCGACACGATCAGCAACAACCTCCGGCTGCGGTGGGAGTACTCTCCCGGGAGCGAGCTGTTCGTGGTGTACAGCGAGGACCGGAACACCGACCCGTTCATGCCCGACCGGTTTTCCGAGCTCCGCAACCGCGGATTCGTCGTCAAAGTGAACCGGCTCTTCCGATTCTGAGCCGGTACCGCCGCGAACTGGGCTTGATCCGATCTCGTGGACACGTCCCAAGAGAGGGATACGATGTCCACGATGGCAGCCACAGACAAACCACG
>JASLOY010000474.1 GCA_030745255.1 Vicinamibacterales bacterium | reverse complement strand
GGCGAGCGCCCCGGCGACCCGCCAGGCGAGCAGCCAGGCGAGCGGGTAGGCGAGCAGACCGGATAGCACGACGGTTCCACCGATTGTCGAGAAGACCAGCGCCCGCAACGCCGTGCCGCCCTCGATGGACTGCGTCTCGAGCGCGGTCGCCGTGATGGTGGCGATCGCCGCGGCCACGATGCCGCGCGGGGCGATGGCACCGATAAAGACGCGTTCCCGTGTGGTCAGCTTCACGCCTCGTGTCGAGAACCAGACGCTCAAGGGGCGGACGACCAGGATCAGCCCGCCTACCACCGTGAGGCCGCCCACGCCGAGCGCCCGCACGTCATCGAGCGCCACGTCGGCCGCCAGCAGGATGAAGAGCATGCCGACCAGCAGCACGGTCAGCTGGTCCTTGAACTCCCGGAGATCTTCGCCGACGCGTGTCTCGAGATTGCCAATGACGACGCCCGCAACCGTGACCGCGACCAGACCGCTCGGCGGCATCACCTGGTCGCAGGCTTCGAACAGCAGTACCACGCCGGCGAGGGTGAAGATGTTCTCGTAGCCGTGCGCAATCAGCACACGGTAGCGGAGCGCGGCGGCGAGCAGGAATCCGGCGGCCAGACCGGCCAGCAGGCCGAACCCGATGCTCAGGGCGACGTCGCCGGTCTGCGACGCCAAGGAGGTCTCGCCCTGTCCGGTCACCAGTTGCAGGATGAATCCCGCGAGCAACGCGCCGATCGGGTCGATCAGGACGCCTTCGGCCTCGAGAATCGTTTTCAGCCGCGGTTTGAGCCGCATGTCTCGCAAAAGCGGCTGAATGACCGTAGGACCGGTGACCACCACCAGCGCGCCGAACAGGATCGCGATGTTCCAGCGCCAGCCGAGCAGCAGCACGGCGAGTGCGGAAGCGCCAACGAAGGTTACCAGCGTGCCCCACGTGATCAGTCGGCGGATGGCCGCCTCCTGCCGCTTGAGTCGAGACCACTCGAGATTGAGCCCGCCCTCGAACAGGATGATCGCGACACCGAAGTCGACGATGCCAAAGAGCCCGTCGCCCAGGCTTCTGGGCTCGATCCAGCCGACACCCTCCGGACCGAGCAGCGCTCCGCTTGCCAGCAGCAGCACGATGCCGGGGAGCCGCAGCAATCGTGAGACCGACTGCGCCAGGATGCCGGCGGCCAGCGCCAGCGCGACGGTCAGCTCGGGGTGCGTCAGAGGGTCCATGGTGGTCGTCGGTCACGCGACGGGTCGCAGCCAATTGCGGCCTCGTCGCAGGTTCGGTACAGTGGAGAGGCTCGGTTGCGACCGAGACCGACACCCATTATGACGGGGACCAGGTTCCCCACAGAATCGAGGAGATAAGCGATGTCCGCCCATCTGGCCATGCGTTCCGGTAACCCGGCCCTTGGCGCCGACACGTTCACCCGCGTGCCGGCGGTCGTCGGGCAGGAGGCGATGACCATCGGTGGCACCGTCAACAAGACGGCTATGTCCCTGGCGGTCCTCTTCGCCGCCGCCATGTATGTGTGGGGGCGCGGGGCGGCCGGGCAACTGCCGATGGGGCTGGTCATCGGGGGCGTGATCGGCGGGTTCGTCGTGGCGATCGCGACGGCATTCAAGCAGACCTGGGCGCCCGTCACGACGCCGCTCTACGCGGCGCTCGAAGGCTTGGCGTTGGGTGGCATCTCGTTTCTCTTCGAGCAGACCTACCCGGGGATCGTGGCGCAGGCGGTCTTCCTGACGTTTGGCACCCTCGGTGCGCTGCTCTTTGCCTATCGCAGTGGGATCATCCGGGCGACCGAGAACTTCAAGCTCGGGGTGTTCGCCGCCACCGGGGGCATCGCCATCGTCTATCTGTTGAGCTTCGTGCTCGGCTTCTTCGGTATCGGCGTGCCGCTCATTCATTCCAGCGGCACCTTCGGCATCCTGTTCAGCCTGTTTGTCGTCGTCATCGCGGCGCTGAACCTCGTGCTCGACTTCGATTTCATCGAGGAGGGCGCCGAGCGGGGCGCCCCGAAGTACATGGAGTGGTATGGCGCGTTCGGGCTGCTGGTGACGCTGGTCTGGCTGTATCTGGAGATCTTGCGGCTGCTGGCCAAGCTGCAAGACCGGCGGTGAACTAATGGACGCGGGTGCTCTGGGGGTGGAGAGGCGCGGAATCTGGTTGGCTTGGCGCCGCCGCGTCAGACTCAGACTCGGTGTCGCACTCGTCGCACCCACCATGGCACGAGGCTGGTGCGTCGTGGGCAGAGCTGCCGACCAGCTGACGCAGATGACGATACAGGGACACGACGGCCCCCGCGACGATGATCGCGACCATGATGGCTTGCCAATTCATGAGATGCCCCACCCCAGCGCGGACCCGATCTGATACACCGCCAGAGACGCGGTATAGGCCAGGACCGACATATACGCGAACATGAACAACGGCCAGCCCCAGCTGCCCGATTCCTTGCGCACGACCACGATCGTGCTCATGCACTGACACGCCAGCACGAAGAACACCATCAGCGAGACCCCGGTGAGCGGCGTCATCAACGGCGCGCCGCCCGTCCTTTGCGCGTTCTGCAGCGAGGCGCGGAGGCTGACACTCTCCTCGTCGGCCTCCTCGATGCCGAAGACGATGCCCAGCGTCGACACGAAGACCTCGCGGGCCGCAAAGGCCCCAAGGATGCCGACGCCGATCCGCCAGTCGAAACCGAGCGGCTCGATGACCGGTTCGATAACCCGCCCCAACCGGCCGCCGACGCTGTAGCGTAGCTGTTCGCCCGCCCGTTGCCCGGTCAACTCGGCGAGCCCAGCCTCTCGCGCGCCGGCGTCGGTCGTCGTGGCGACGAGCTGGGTGTCTGCTGCGTCGTAGCGCGCGTCGATCTCGGCGCTGTGCGGGAACGACAGCAGTGCCCACAGGATGATCGTCATGGTGAGGATGATCGTCCCGGCGTCCTCGAGGAACTTTCGCACGCGCCGCCAGGTCGTGAGCAGGACGTTGCTCCAGACCGGCACCCGATACGGAGGCAGCTCCAGCAGCAGCGGCAGCCGCGGGCCGCGCAGGACGGTGCGGCGCAGCACCGCCGCGGCGCTGAGGGTGGCGACGACCGAGAGGGCATACATGGAGAACAGGACCACGGCGCCAACGCTGAGCAGGCCGAACATCCGTTGGGCGGGCGAGAAGATCACCGCGGTGACCAGCGCGTAAACAGGGAGTCGGGCGCTGCAAGAGACCATGGGCAGCGTCAGCATCGTAATCAAACGGTCTCGCGGGCTTTCGATGGTGCGGGTTGCCATGACCGCTGGAATGGCGCACGCGAACCCAGACAGCATCGGGACGAACGCCTTGCCGTGCAGTCCCACCCGACCCATCAGCCGGTCGATGACGAACGCCACCCGGGCGAGATACCCCACGTCCTCGAGCATCGCGATA
>JASLOY010000473.1 GCA_030745255.1 Vicinamibacterales bacterium | reverse complement strand
GAACGACGAGGTCTGGCCCGCCCAGGAAACGTTGAAGTACGTCGTGCCCGGCACCCAATACACCACCGGCAAGACGCTGCCGATCACCTGGTACGACGGCGGCCTCTTGCCTCGCCGACCGGCGGAGCTGGCGGAGGACGAAATGCTGGGCGACGGGGACGGGGGATGTCTCTTCGTCGGGAGCCGGGGCTCCCTCATGTGCGAGACCTACGGCCGCAACCCGGTGCTCCTGCCGACGTCGAGGATGGAGGATTTCGAGCAGCCGGCTCCCACACTGGCGCGCGTCGACGGCGATACGGAGGGCCACCAGCGTGTCTGGGTAGAGGCCTGCAAGGGCGGCGCGTCGTGCAGCTCGAACTTCGACTACTCGGGGCCGTTGACCGAGATGGTGTTGATGGGCAACCTCGCGCTCCGCAGCTTCATGCTCAGCGAATCGGTCCTGGACGACCGAGACCGCGAGCAAACCCACTATCTGGGCAGAAAGAAGCTGCTCTGGGACGGCGAGGCGATGCGGATCACGAATCTCGAGGACGCCAACCAGTACGTTCGCCGCGAGTACCGCGGGGGCTGGTCGCTCGGCGTCTGAGGTGTTCGCCCGTCGTCGCTCATGCTGAGCCCATCCGTGGCCCTCGTCGCCGTGGCCCTATCCCTTATGGGCACAGGGCTCTAGAGCGACCTACCAGGCTCGCGGCCTGAACTCGTCGATGCGCGTAGACTCCCCGAGGAGCCTCTGCGGTGCGGCGGCCTCACCCCCGGCAAAGATCCGCGCGAGTTGCAGCGAGAGCGAGGGGAGGTTTGCGGCGAAGGAGACGTTGGTGGTAATCGCCACGACGATACCCTGCTCGGGCAGTGTCATGAACGAGGTGAAACCACCCGGCGAGCTGCCTCCGTGCCCATATATCGTCGTCTGCGCCTCCGGGTCGAGGGGGGCGGAGCGGATGAACCAGCCGAGGCCGTACTCTGTCGATTCACCGGAGTCGAGTTCGAGCGGCGTGCGCAACAGATCGAGCGTGTCGGCACGTAGCAGACCTTCGCCGAGCATCGCGAGGCCGAAGCGGACGATATCGGACGGCGTCGACAGGAGTGCGCCCGCACCCTGGAGGCAACTGGTGTCAGGGTTGTTGGCGTCCTCGATGCCGTAGATCGGATCCCGGGCCGCGCGGGGCCAGTAGAAGGACGTGGTCTCCGGCGCGGGCCGCACCGGGTCATCGGGCTCCGTGTCGCCCATGCCGAGCGGATCGAAGACTTCACGCTGCATGAACTCGAGAAACGGCTCGCCCGCGGTCGCCTCGACGACCGCGCCGACCAGCGTCCAGCCATAGCTCGAATATTGGTAGCGGGTTCCGGGGGCGAAGCGCAATGGATCGTCGGCGAAGAGGCCTAGGCCGTCGAGTGGGCTCTCGCAGTGGTCGCGCATGAATAGGAGTTCGTCGTCGTCGCCGTAGTGGCGCACGCCGGCGACGTGGCCCATCAACTGGCGCGTGGAGACCGACCAGGTCTTCTCGGGGAAGCCGGGCACGTAGTCGCGCACCGGTGCATCGAGATCGAGCAGGCCCCGCTCGAGCAGCACGCCGACAGCCGTGGCGGTCATCGGCATGGCGACGCTCCCGATGCGGAACAAGGTCGTCGGCGTCACCGGGCGCTGTTCGTCGAGATCGGCCCAGCCGAAACCCTCGGCCCAGACGACGTCTCCGGCCATGCCGACCGCGAGCGAGAGGCCGGGGAGGTTCTCGTCGACAACGAACGCGCGGACGAACGGGCGTGCCCGCTCGACGGGGTCAGCGTACGTGGCGGTCGGCGGGGCGTCGAGCTCGGAGTGCAGCGCCGTGAGGTCGTCGTCGTGTATGGGGCTGCACGCAGCGAGCAGCGCTGTGGACACTGTAAGGATTGCGACTAGCGATACCTGAAGATGGTGCCGGACCCTACTCGTTGGCTCATTCATTTGCGCTTCCTCAATACGCACTCATTTCTTCGAGAGCACGATGCACTTCGTCGACCGTTTCGTCGAGTGTCGATGTGCCTGCCGTCAGTCCGACGGTCTGGACGTTATCGAACCAGTCGGGGTTCAGCTCATCCGTGCGTTCGACGTGTAGCGCCGGGGTCCGATGCTCGTGGCAGAGCTGCAGCAGTCGGCGCGTGTTGTTCGAGTTGCGCCCGCCGACGACCACGACCGCGTTCACACGCGGCACCAGGTCGAGGACGGCGTGCAGTCGAAGCCGGGTGGGCTGGCAAACCGTATCGATCACGCGTATGTCGGCGAGTGGATTGTGCTCCTGGATGCGTGAGCAGATGGCGGCGACGAGGTCCGGGGGCATGGTGGTCTGCGACACGATGCCCAGCCGCTGACGCTCGTAGCACCTGACGGCATTCGGATCCGCAACCACGTCGTAGCTGTCCAGATCACCGACGAGCCCTCGCACTTCGACGTGGCCGGGCGTGCCGATGAGCAAGACATGCCGATCTTCGGCCTGCAGCTCGACGGCGGCGTCGTGCGCCCGTAGGACGAGTGGGCAGGTCGTGTCGAGCACCTTCTCGTGGGCGGCTGACAGTCGTCGCCTTTCCGCCTGACTCACGCCATGGGCCGTGATGAGGACCAGTGGCGTCCGGGCGGGCGGGCGGCGATTGTCCTCGGGGGAATGCCGGAAGCCCGCCTCACGCAGGCGTGTCGTGACGTCTGGGTTGTGCACCAGTTCGCCATGGATGGTGACCTGGGTCGGATCGGGAACCGAGTCTGTGACGTCGAGGGCGTCCCTGACGCCGAAGCAGATCCCCATTTCCGCGGCGCGGATGACTCTCATCGGTCTGCAGCCTCTTCCATGATCAGCGCTTTACATGACAAAGTCAGAATCAAAAAAAGGGGGCGGCCCTCACGCGGGTGACCATCCCTTCGACAACTGTGGACCGGCGGCGGGCCGCGCCTCGGCCTGAGCATCGGCGACCACCTTCTCCAGGACACCGATGTAGTCGGCGAACCGGTGCCGGCCACGGGCGGTCAGGCGATACATCGTCTGGGGGCGAGGCCCCATCGTGCCCTTCCAGGTCTCGACCAGGCCGGCGTCGCTCAGCACAGTCAGGTGCCGGCTGAGATTCCCATCGGTCAGCGAACAGAGCTGTTTCAAGTCGTTGAAGAGCAGCCCTGTGGGATTGGCCGCGAGCGAGGCCAGAATGCCCAAGCGGGCCTTCTCGTGCATGACGCGGTCGAGGCCCTCGTACGAGAAACGGCCCGTGCCAGCGAAAGCAGGCTTGGCGTTCTCAGTCTGTGCGTGACGAGGCATCGGTCCTTTCCAGGGTCCAGTACAAGATCGCCGCGCTCAGTAACTGGCCACCGCCGAAGCTGACTCCCATCAGCCAGGGTGAGAACGCGTTGTCACCCTGTCCCCACAGGAGACAGCCGCAGCCGCACAACACGTAA
>JASLOY010000472.1 GCA_030745255.1 Vicinamibacterales bacterium | reverse complement strand
CTTCTCGTGGGCCGGGTCGCGCGTTATCTGGTAGGCCTCCAGGTAGGCGATGGCCAGTTGCGCCTGATCGTAAAGCATCTTCTCGAAGTGGGGCACATGCCAGAACCTGTCCACCGAGTAGCGGTGAAACCCGCCGCCCACGTGGTCGCGCATCCCTCCCATCGCCATCGCCCGCAGGGTCTCGAGCACCATGTGCCTGGCCTCGAAGTCCACGGAGCGCGCATGCTCGCGCAACAGAAACAACAGCTCCCCCGGGCGTGGAAACTTGGGCGCGTCGCCAAAACCGCCGGCATGACGGTCGAAGGTCCGAGCATATTCGCCCACCCCGGCCATCAGGAGATCTGCGTCTGGAACCTGTCCGCCTTGCGCCTGTCGCCGGCTCTCCTGTGCCTCGCGCAGCCGCTCGATCACGCCGTCGGCCGAGGCGACCAGCCGATCTCTCGACTCACGCCAGCTCCGCGCAATTTCGGCCAAGAGCTCCACGAAGCCGGGACGTCCCCAACGAGCGGATGGGGGAAAGTAGGTGCCCCCGAAGAACGGTTTCAAGTCCGGTGTCAGCCACACGCTCATTGGCCAGCCACCCGACCCGGTCGTGGCCTGCACGAACGCCATGTAGACCCGGTCGACGTCGGGCCGCTCCTCGCGATCGACCTTGATCGGGATGAAGTGGGCGTTGAGCACCTGCGCGATCTCATCGCTCTCAAACGACTCGTGCGCCATCACGTGGCACCAGTGACAGGTCGAGTACCCGATCGAAAGAAAGATCGGTCGGACCTGCTCCCGGGCGCGCGTAAAGGCCTCGTCGCCCCAGGGGAACCAGTCGACCGGATTGTTGGCGTGCTGCAGCAGATAGGGGCTCGGTTCCCGAGCCAGCCGGTTGGCCATAAGGGTTTTCCGGGCGGGGCATCCCGCCTAGCCGCGTTGCTTCCTCGGTCACATACCGCCTGTATGCTCCCTCGTCGCGCCTTGCCAGCCGGGCGCCGCGCTCCGGAAAACCTATGGGGGGGCATCCCGCCTGGCCGCGTTGCTTCCTCGGTCACATACCGCCTGTATGCTCCCTCATCGCGCCTTGCCAGCCGGGCGCCGCGCTCCGGAAAACCTATGGGCGGCATCCCGCCTGGCCGCGGGGCAAACTATGAGTCGGCCGACTCGGACTCCGGCTCCTGCCAGCGGGGATACGACCCAAGGGTTCGGAGCAGCGGAGCGAACTCGGCCAGGTGCATCAGCGCTCGCGCGCACGGCAGGTCCTCGCGAGTCGCAGAGAGATCGGCGTAGAACAGATACTCGAACGGGCGCTCCGGAATCGGGCGCGATTCCAGCTTGGTCAAATCGATGTCGCGCAGCGCGAAGACGCTCAACGCTTTGAACAGCGCGCCGGCGGTGTTGGGCACGGTAAAGACGATAGTCGTCTTGTCGGCCGGCCCCAGCGGCGTAGCCTCGCGGCCAATCAACACAAACCGGGTCGTGTTGCCGGCGAAGTCTTGCACGCCCGCCTCGAGAATCGACAGGTCGAACACCTCGGCGGCCCGCTCGGAGGCAATCGCGCCTGTGTCGCGCAACTGACCATCCTGAATCATCTTGGCGCTGCCGGCCGTGTCATAGGTCGCGACAATCTCCACGTTGAGGGTGCGAAGAAACCGTTCGCACTGTCTCAAACCCTGCGGATGCGAGTACACGCGACGCAGCATGTCGTGCGTCGTCCCCGCGAGCGCGAGCAGGTTGTGAACGACCGGCTGCTTGACCTCGCCGACTATCGGCAACTCGTGTTGCAGCAACAGATCGTAGTTCTCGTGAATAGTGCCGCCGATGGTGTTCTCAATCGGCAGAATCCCGTGGGTCGCCGCGCCCTGCTCGACCGCCACGAAGACCGCCTCGAAGGTCTCGCGGGGCAGCAGATCGGCCGAAGCGTTGAATCGTAGCGCCGCTGCCTCGGAGTAGGCACCCCGCTCACCCTGATAGGCGATACGCATAGCCTAAGAATACAGAAGTCAGAAGTCAGAAGTCAGAAGAAGAGCGGAGGCGCGCATAGGCGGCGCTGAACTCGACGCCGTAGATCAGGATGACCGCCGAGATGTACACCCACAACAGGAACACCACGATGGTGGTCACCGAGCCCTGAACGCTGAGCGCCCCGAGACTGAGAAACCAGGAGAACGCATCCAGCGCCAGACGCCACAGCACCCCTGTCAGCACCGCCCCGAGCCAGACATCACCCACTCGCACCGAGGTATTTGGCACGAAGTAGAGAATCAGTGCCACGACGACAATCAGCAGCAGTGTCGCCGGATAGCGGAGCGCCATGTCGGTGACCTGCGTCAGGCCGGGCGCCGCGTCGAGCAGCTGTCCAAACCAGCTGGTCGCCATCATCTCGCCCAGGCTGACCAGCAGCAGCGCCGCCAGCATCATGACGCCAGCGGCCAACATCATCAGAAACGCCGACGCTTGGTGTTTGAGAAAGCTGCGCCGTGTGTCGACATTCCACGCATGGTTCACCGCCGAGCTGATGGCTCGAAACACGCCGAGAGCGGTCCAGATGATGACAAGGCTGCCGACGACACCAAGACTGAGACTGGCCCCTTGCCCCTCGTCGAGCTGCGTCGTGATGAAGTCGACCCGTTGCGGAAAATATTGCAGCACCAGGTCAATCAGTGCGCTGCGGTCAGCCGGTTCGGTCGTGACACGGCCAAGAAACGAAAAGAGGAGGAGCAGCAGCGGAAACAGGGAGAGCAGAGAGTAGTAGGCTATCGAGGAGGCGAACGTCAGGTCGTCGCTTTGCCCCAGACGCTGCAGAGCCAGCCAGGCGGCACGACCGGCGTGACGGCCGTCACGACCAGCCTGGCGCCCAAAACGGTCCAGCGCCCGACGCATCCGGCGGGCGACGCCACCCGGAGGCAGCGACCGACCGCTGGCGCTCACGACGAAGCTTGATGAAAACTCGTCGACTCCCAGGCGGCGCGCGCCCGGTCCTCGCCGACCAGGTCGTTCAGCGTGCGATGTCCCTCACGGGCAACTTCGCGCACTTTTTCACCGGTGGCCCGGGCGCGCTGAAGCTCGGCAACAATGCCATCCAGCGCCGGCTCAATCTGCCCACGCACGTACCGGCCCTGGTCGGTCAGATACAGATAGCCGACCACGCCGCCCAGGGCGGCGCCCAGCAGCGACGACAACAGTACTCGTGACCGTTCATCCATGCCCGTGAGCATACCGGATTTCGCACCGACCACGGAAGCGCGAACGTCGGGCGCGGGTCGAGCCGGCGCTATAATCCTTGCATGCTGACGCCATCGCATCGCGCTCCACGGCTCTGGGCGCACGGTGTCTGCCTTTCTCCTGTCTCCTGTCTCCTGCCTCCTGTCTCCTGATCGCACTCGCCTATGCGTGTCCTTCCGACCAGCGTCGACACCGCGAGCGCC
>JASLOY010000471.1 GCA_030745255.1 Vicinamibacterales bacterium | reverse complement strand
CCGAGGTCCCGACCTACTGGGAAAAGGACGACCACGACTATCGCTACAACGACTGCGACAACACGATCGACAACGAGCCGGACCCGTCGCCGGAGCTGGGCGCCGCGACGTTCCTCGAGCAGGTGCCGGTGGTCGACCCGACCGACCCGAACCCGGTGACGTATCGGACCCACCGGGTGTCACAGGATCTGCAGATCTGGCTCACCGAGGGACGCGACTACCGCAGCCCGAACATGGCCCCCGCCGGTCCGGACAAGACGCTGTGGGGCGCCGAGCAGCTCGCCTGGCTGAAACGAACGCTGCTCGAGAGCGACGCGACCTTCAAGATCCTGATCTCGCCCACGCCGATGATCGGCCCCGACGACGCCAACCAGGCGGGCCGTCAGGCCGAGGGCCACGACCCGTTCAAGCGGGACAACCACTCGAACCCGCAGGGCTTCCAGCACGAGCGGGACGCCTTCTTCGACTGGCTGGAGGAGAACGACTTCCTGGACAACGATTTCTACATCGTCGTCGGCGACCGGCACTGGCAGTATCACTCGGTCCACCCGCGCGGCTTCGAGGAGTTCTCGACCGGGGCGCTGGTCGACGCCAACTCCCGGATGGGCCGGTACCCTGGCGACCCGGAATCGAACGACCCGGACGCTCTGATCGACCAGCCGTTCACCTCACCCGAACCGACCGGCGGCTTTCTCGAGGTCACCGTGACCCCGGGAGACGCGCCGGCCGCCGCCTTCCGCTGGTTCGACGAACGGGGGGTGATGACCTACGAGACGATTCGCACCGCCGGGACGTAGCGGCTCGTCAGTGTCCAACTGAGTCCCAGGCAGGCGGTCTCAACAGAACGCCCAATCCAGATGGCCCGTTCTGTCGTGCTCGCCGGCGCCACGGTTCGGCACCGCCTCGCCCTTGCGCTTGACCTCCAGCGAAATAGTTGCCGCAATCTGATGGCCGGACACATCAAATAGCTGGCCTGCGCGCCTGCGTCCGAGGCGAGGACAGGACTCTGCCACGCGGTCAGCCAGCCGGGAAGGAGTGTCGATGAAGCTGCTTGACAGCCTGGAATCCGCCGTGAAGTCTATCGGCGGAGAGAATATCCGAGCCCATGTGTCGTTCCTCGCAGACCCGCATCTCGCGGGCCGGCGCGTGGGAAGCACGGGCGCGAAGATCGCCGCCCAGTACGCGGCGTCGTGGTTTCGGGGACTCGGGCTCGAGCCGTTCGGCGATCCAGACGGCGATGCAGACACGTATTTTCGCCCGGTACCGATGCGGACCGGTAGCTGGAACCGGAATCGATCGACGGTCAGCGTGGTCACTGACGCTGACACAACGGTGCTCTGGCCCGGCGCAGACTACTGGATCGCGCCCAACGTCCATGCGCCAGCGACGATCGATGTCAAGGAGCGCTCACTGGTGTTCGCCGGCTACGGGGTGACGGCGCCAGAACTGAAGGGCTACGACGACTACAACGATGATGACGGCCGCCCCCTCGACGTAAGAGGACAAGATCGTCGTCACCCTCGTCGGATCGCCGTTCGAGGGCGACATCGGCGCCGCGCTCGCGAACCGCGACGTGAAGTGGGCAAACGCCGCGGACCACGGCGCTCGAGGCATCATCGAGCTTTCCCCGCTCGATCTACCTCGGGGACCCGCAACCTACCGCGCCGACACGCTGGACGACTGGTTCGACCCGGACAGCTCCCTCAAGCGGCTCGAGGCGTGTCTTGTGATCGGTCCGACCGCCGCCGCACCTCTGTTCACCGGCGCCCCACAGACGCTCGAATATCTCTTGAAGCGGGCGACGCCAGAGTGCAAGCCTTGTCGGCCGGGCTCGTTTCCGCTGTGCCCGAAGCTCACGGTAGATGCGGCCATCTCATGCACCGATTTCGACAGCCGCAATGTCGTGGCGCTGCTCCGCGGCTCGCACAGCACGCTCAAGAACGAGTACGTGGTCTTCACGGCTCACTACGACGCGATCGGACCGACGGGCGGAGGCGCCTGTGACGGCGCGATCGACGACGGGGCTGGCACCGCGGGGATTCTGGAGATCGCGCGTGCGTTTTCGCTCCTCGAAACGCCACCGGCGCGCTCGATTCTGTTCGTCAACACGACCGGCGAGGAGACTGGCTTGGATGGCGCGAGCTGTTTCGCCAAAGAGCCGCCGGTGGACATCAAGCAGATCGTCGCCAATGTCAATCTGGACGCCAACGTCATGTTGTTCGAGACCACCGATATCGTCGCGATCGGCGCCAAGCATTCGACCCTCGCCAGCGCCGCCGAAGCCGCTGCCCGCGGTGTGTCCCGCAAGCTGGTCGAGCTGCGGTGCGACCTCCAGGGGGAGGGCTACTTTGCTCGCGCTGACAACTTCTCTTTCGTGGAACAAGGCGTTCCCGCGGTCCTGGTGTGCTCCGGCCAGGAAGCTGCCTCGAGTGAGATCGACAACGGCCCTGACCGGTTCATTCATTGGGTCCGAGACGTGTATCACTCGGCTGGCGATAGCCTCGACCAGGATCTGGATTGGCACGCCGGTGCGATTTACACACAGTTCGCGGCACTCCTCGGCGCGGCAGCGGCGAATGGAGAGAAGCGGCCGGCCTGGAACCCCGGTAACTTCTTTGGCGATCGGTGGGGGAACGCGGCACGCCGAGGACCGTCGAGCGCCCGGTGACGTACGTTGCGGGCTGTTTCAGACGGGTCGCCCGGTGGGTGGCTGCCTGGCGACCGCGCCCCGTCAGCCGAGATAGAATGCTGCTTCACGAACGCGGCCAGATGTGTCCGGGTCACTGGCAAAGCCCGACGCAAGTGAGGTTGTTGCCCCCCATTCCGGTGTGGGCTGGCGAGTTGCCGTCGTGCACCGGCGAGGCGCGCAAGCATTGGCAGAACCGCTGACGATCGTTCAAAGGCTCTCGCACTACCGCATCCGGGACACACTCGGTAGCGGCGGGGCCGGAGTGGTCTATCTCGCCGATGATGAGGAATTGCAGCGCAGGGTCGCCATCAAGGTGATACGACCCGATCGGACCGGCGACCAGACCGCCAGGCGGCGATTCAAGAAGGAGGCACAGGCTGTCGCGGCGCTCGACCACGCCAACATCTGTACGATTCATGATATCGGCGAAACACCGCAGGGCGAGCTTTTCATCGTGATGGCTCATTACCCGGGCGAAACCCTGAAGACCAGGATCGAGAATGGACCGCTGCCGGCGGACGTGGCGATCGACATGGCGTCGCAAGTCGCCCGCGGGCTCGAGAAGGCCCACGTCCACGGCATCATTCACAGGGACATCAAGCCGTCGAACGTCATCGTGACCCCGGACAACGTGGCGAAGATTCTCGACTTCGGCATTGCGAGGTCGTCGACCGAGGACACGATGACACATGCGGACACTGCCTCCGGCACCGTGGTCGGGACCGTCGCCTACATGT
>JASLOY010000470.1 GCA_030745255.1 Vicinamibacterales bacterium | reverse complement strand
TCGCAACGAATCCGGAAGGCATACTCGAATGGGACTGGGAACGCGAGCCGCTGCGTTCACTGCGTGACCTCCCGCCGGAGATCCGTGACCAGGAGATTGCCGACCTGGCGATCGAGAATCTCCGAGACCATCCTGTCCGGTATGCCGGATCCGCTGTAGTACGGTTCTTCCGTCTCTGGTTCAGCGGCAGCAACAGCAGCGTGATGCCGCTCATGGCGCGAAGCACCGCCGCGGCCGTCGAGGCGCGGGACTGGGGCTACGTGGCGCTGAAGCTGGGCTTCGTCGGTCTGCACTTCACCTTCATCCTCGGCGGCCTGGCTGGTCTCGTGGTCGCTGTTCGGCGCGCCGGGCTGTATCCGCTGATGCCGCTCGTGGCGTTTCCAGCGTACATCTCGGTTCTGCACATGATTCTCTTTGCCACACCGCGCTACCACGTCCCGACGCTGCCGATCCTGATCATTTTCCTGAGCGGGCTTGTCACGGCGGTCGCCGAGCAGGGGACGGCGAGCCGAGCGTGGAACGCCAGGGCGGAGGTACGTGTCGCATGAGAGTGCTCGTCACCGGCGGTGCGGGGTTTATTGGCAGCAGGGTCGTCGAGCGTCTGCTGGCCGACGACCACGATGTCGTCGTACTGGACAATTTCTCGAACGGTTCCCGCGACAACCTGGCGGCGGTCGAGTCCCATTCGGGGCTGCGCGACGTGATCTCCGGCGACGTGGCAGACGAGGCGGCGGTGGCCGCGGCGTGGCAACCCGGCGTTGACGTCTGCTTGCATCTCGCGGCCGAGGGTCAAGTGCAGAAGACGCTCGACGAGCCGCAGCACGCGCTGCGTGACAACATCATCGGCACCTACGTGCCCTTGATGGAGGCAAGGCGACACGACACACGGTTCGTCTTCATGAGCAGCTGCATGGTGTACGGCTCTGCCGACGCCGGAGAGTCGCTCGACGAGGGATCCGCGACGGTGCCACTCTCCGTCTACGCCGCCACCAAACTGGCGGGCGAGCAGGCGACTCTGGCCTTTCACCATACCTATGGCCTTCCAGTGCTCGTCTTGCGTCCGTTCAATACATACGGCCCCTTTCAGAAGGCGTCGCAGGAAGGGGGCGTGGTGTCGATCTTTCTGCAGAACTCGCTCGAGGGGTGCCGGCACCGGGTGTTCGGTGACGGCACGCAGACCCGGGACTTGCTCTACATCGACGATTGCGCCGACTTTGTTGTCCGCGCGGCGCTGGCGGAACATGTGACTGGCGAGATCGTGAACGCCGGCACGGGGCGCGAGACGAGCGTGCTGGACCTGGCGGGGCTCGTCGATGGGAACAACTCCCAGGTGGAGCATGTTCCTCACATTCATTCCCAGTGCGAGATCGAGCACATGCTCTGCGACGCATCGAAGGCAGAGCGTCTGCTCGAGTGGACGCCTCGGGTGGAGCTCGAGGATGGCCTGGCCCGGACGCGGGCATGGCTGGCGGAGCAGAAGGAGGGGACTCTGTCGTGAAGGTGTTGGTCACAGGGGCGGCCGGGTTGTATGGTGTGCATCTCGTCGATCGGCTCGTCAACCGGCCTGACGTCGAAGTCGTTTACGGCGTAGACGACTTTTCCCGAAACTTCTTCGAGCTGGATCCCTTCATCGCGTCGCCAGAGCACACGGCCAAGTTCAAGCTGATGCGCGGCTGGTTTCAGGACATGTCCGTCGAGATGCTGGAACGGCTCGATCTTGACACGGTAGTCCACCTGGCGGCGAGCGTCTCGATACCAGAGTCGATGGAGTCGCCGAACGAGTATTTCCTGAACAACGAGTACGCGACGTTCCGGTTCGTCCACACCCTTGCCAAGGTCAAGAAACGCCCGGTCCTCATCTACGCCTCGTCACCCGAGGTGTACGGCAACCCGAAGTACACGCCGATGGACATCGAGCACCCGCTCTATCCGCGCAGCGTGTACGCGGTCACGAAGCTCGCCTCGGAGAAGCACTGCCGTGCCATCTACGAGTGGTACAGCTATCCGGTCGTCATCATCAGGAACTTCAATACGTTCGGCGAGAACCAGAACATCTGGGGCTATACCGCCGTCATCCCGATGTTCATTCATCGTGCGCTGCGCGGCGAGCCGATTGAGATTCATGGCGATGGCTCGCAGACCCGCGACTTCATGTACGTGAAGAATGCGGTCGCCGCCTACGAAGAAGTCATCTCACGGGCGCGTGAGCTGTCTGGCGGCATCTTCAACATCGGTTCGGGGCAGCAGCTCGCGATTCGCGATCTGGCGGCGCAGGTCATTGAGATGACTGGGTCCGCGTCGGAGTTGGTCAACAAGCCGAGTCGGCTTGCCGATATTTTCGCGCTGCACGCCGATATCGAGGAGACGCTCAGCGTGCTCCAGTGGCAGCCAAGCTACACCTTCGAGCAGGGGCTCGAGCGCACCATTGCCTGGTACCGCAAGTTCGAGGCCTGATGGGGTACGGGTCCTGGTGCTTGGGGCCGGAGGCGGCGGCCGTACCGCCGTGGGGATTCTCGAGCGCATGTTCGCTGCCGAGGGCATCGATCTGTTCCGAGAGCGTGGAATGGCGTTCATCGACGACCAGAAGGTCGGCGGCGACGTCAATGGTTATCCCGTCGTGGCGGGACTGGCAGATGCTCGCCGCTGGTCCGCGGGCCGCGGCGCCGAGGAGGCCCAGTGGCTGGTCGCATTCGGAACGACTTTCATGCGCGAGCGCCAGCAGGTGTTTGCAGAGCTGCGAGGGGACGGTGTGGCGTTCGTGACGGCGGTCGACCCTTCTGTTGTGCGTGATCGGACCGCCCGCGTCGGGTTCGGAACCATTGTCGCAGCGCAGTGCGTGCTCAATCCCAATTCGGCGGTTGGCGCCAACTGCTTCCTGTGTGTGGCGACCACGGTCGATCACGACACGGCGCTTGGCGATCACGTCTATTGCTCACCGGGTGTCAATCTGGCCGGCGCGGTGACGGTGGAAGATGGGGCGTTCCTCGGAACGAATGCCGCAGTGCTGCCGGGCGTCCGCATTGGCTCGTGGGCAACTGTCGGGGCAGGCGCCGTCGTGCGGGACGATGTGCCCGCCGGTTGCACCGTCGTGGGCAGTCCGGCACACATCATTCGAAAGCGAGGACGAAGTTGATCCCGTTGACCAAGCCGACTCTACCGCCCTACGAGGCGGTCGAACCCCAGTTCCGTGAGATATTCGAGACCGGTCAGATCACGAACGGCAAGTATGTCCGGGAGTTCGAGCGAGAGGCGGCGCGTTACCTCGCCGTGGACCACGCGGTCTCCGCCCCGAACGCGACCCTCGGTCTCATCGTGCTTCTGAGCACGCTGCCACCAGGGTCCGAAGTGATCATGCCGGCCTTCACGTTCTCGGCAACTTACCAGGCAGCTGTTTGGAACGGACTGAAGACGGTGCTGGTGGATTGTGACGACGCT
>JASLOY010000046.1 GCA_030745255.1 Vicinamibacterales bacterium | reverse complement strand
CCGGGTGCTGCGCGTGATGCGCACGCACGGGCTGCTCTCGCCCCACCGCGGGCGCCAGGGCGCCCCCACGGTGCACGACGGGACCATCATCACCGCGGCGCCCCACGTGATGTGGGGCACCGACGGCGTCCGGGTGTTCACCGTCGACGACGGCTGGGTCTGGACCTTCGCGGCGGTGGACCATTGGAACGCCGAGTGCGTGGGGTGGCACGTGTGCAAGGTCGGGAGCCGCTTCGCGGCCCTCGAGCCCATCGCGCAGGGTCTCCGCCGGCTGTACGGCTCGGTGGACGCCGACGTCGCCCGCGGGTTGGCGTTGCGGATGGACCACGGGAGTCAGTACCTGTCGGACCACTTCCTCCACCAGATCCGGTACTGGGGCATTCGGCCCAGCTTCGGCTTCCTCGAGGAACCCGAAACGAATGGCGTCGTGGAACGGTGGAATCGCACGCTCAAGGAGCAAGCGATCTACGGTCGGGTCTTTCAGAACCTCGACGAGGTGCGCGCCGCCGTCGCCGCGTTCGTCGAGCGCTACAACGAGAGCTGGCGCCTCGAGAAGCTAGCGTATCAGACGCCGATTGAAGCGCGCGAGGAGTACGAGCTACGTCAAGCTGCGTAGTCTAAATGTGTGTCCAAGGAACCGGGTGCGGTACAGACGGTGCTGGACGACTACTCGCGCTACATCGTGGCCTGGACCCTGCGGACGTCGATGCAGGCATCTGACGTGACGGAGACGCTGGACCTGGCCCGCGCGGCGACCGGCGTCGACCAGGTCCGGGTCGAGCATCGGCCCAGGCTCCTGAGCGACAACGGGCCGTGCTATGTCTCGGCCGAGCTGGCCACGTATCTCGAGACCCACGGTCTTGGGCACACCCGCGGGGCGCCCTATCATCCGATGACCCAGGGCAAGATCGAGCGCTATCACCGGTCCATGAAGAACATCGTGAAGCTGGAGAAGTACTACAGCCCCTGGGCACTTGAGCGGGCCGTTGCACGCTTCGTCGAGTACTACAACCATCGGCGCCTGCACGAGGCGCTCGAGAACGTGACGCCCGCCGATGTCTACGCAGGGCGGCGGCCGGCGATCCTCGCACGACGGGAACGGATCAAACGGAGGACACTGGCGCAACGCAAACGCGAGAACTTATGCACACCGCACAAGGCGGCAAACCGGCAGGAAGTCTCTCTTACGAAACAGGCTCATTGGTCCGGATCTATTTGACAACGTACAGTGATGACCACTCAGGTCTTGACGGCACACCCCGATGTGCCAATCCGAGAGATCGCTCGAGTCTTTTTTGAAGAGCGAATTGGTGCTGTGCCCATCGTCGATGGGAGCGATGAGCTGGTGGGCATCATTACCCGCAGCGACGTACTTCGGACGATCATGACAGCCGCGCCTATCGATCTGTGGATCTAGGTCCTCGGTTCACGCCGGCACGGCCCTACCCGTCGATCTCGAAGATCTCCACCTGTCCGGTTCGGCCACGCAAAGCCAGCTCACCCAGCGGACGCGCAGAGATCTGGTCACTGACCCGCTCGTAGGTGGCGCGGCTGATGACGATTTGTCCGGCCGCCGCCACCTCGGACTGCATGCGCGAGGCGGTATTGACCACGTCGCCGAGCACGGTGTATTCGCGCCGCTTTGGCGACCCGATGTCTCCGGCCATCGCCAGACCGCTGTTGATCGCGATGCGCACGGCGAGCGGGTCGTCGCCCCGGTCGCGGTTCAAGTCGTGGAGCCGTCGGCGGATACCCTGCGCAGCCAGGACCGCGCGGAGATGGTGGTCCGGCTGATCGAGCGGCGCGCCGAAGACGGCCAGCAGCGCGTCGCCGATGAACTTGTCGAGTGTGCCATCCTGCTCGAATACCGCCTCGCTCATGCTCGCCAGACACTCGTTCAGGAGCTGCGACACCGCCCGGACCGAGAGTTTCTCGGCACGTGTCGTAAACCCCACCAGGTCTGCGAACAGGACGCTCACGTCGCGTTCCTCGGCTATGAAGGACGCGTCGCCGGTGAGATCGGTGTTGAGGATCTGCTCGACGACCGCCGCCGAGTGATACCGCTGCAGCCGCTCGCGACGACGGGTCTCCTCGAGGACCCGCTCGGTGAGACGAGCGCGCTCGATCGCCACCGCGGCATAGTTCGACAGCGCGGTGAACAGATCCAGATCGGCGGCGGAAAATCGTCCCACTTCAGGGCTGTCCGCGTAGAGGACACCAATGACATCGGTGCGGTTCCACAACGGTGCGCACATGAATGCTCGGATGTTCTGGACGCGGATGCTCTCGCCCCCTCCCAGGCGGGGGTCGACCTGCGCGTTGGCCGCCAGAAGCGCCACTCGGTCCGTCATGACCCGGTTGATGATGGTCCGACTGATTGCAGCCTGGGTCGGCTCGGAAGCAGTTCGCTGTCTGACTACACGCGGAGTCGGCGGATCGTCTCCGCCACCCAGCAGCAGGAAGCAGCGCTCGGCCGGCACGGCGTCGAAAACGAGCTGGACGACGCGTTCGAGCATTTCCGGCAACGTGTCGGTCTCGACGAGCAGTCTGCCGATGTCGGACAACAGCGTCAGCAGCCGCCCGGCGTCGACACTGGCTTCGGCGACTCCCTCCTCGCCGATCTGGGCCACGGACCGACAGAGGGTGCCTTCACCGTCGAGCACGAACTGGTCGTCGGTGAGCGAGAGCCGGTCATCAAGCGATTCGTGAACCCGGACGGGGAGCTGACCCAGCAGGATGGTGTCGCCGTCGGTCACCGTGGTCCTGGTCACCGTGCTTCCGTTCTGGAAGGTTCCGTTGCGGCTGCCGAGATCCCGGAGCACACACTGGTCGGCCGCGACCTCGAAGATGGCGTGGCGTCTCGAGATGCTCCCGTCGTCGATCAGCAGGTCGCACTCCGGCGACCGGCCCACGAGGGTGTCGCCCGGACGCAGCGGGTGGCGTCGCGCAACGCCACTCTCCGTGTAGCTCAGCGTGAACATCGGTGTTTTGCCCTCAGGGCCGGTGGCGAATCAGTATGCTATCGTAGGACGCTTCAAGCTGTGAGCTGCGTGCGAGTGTCCCGCTGCTCCGGGTGAGCCGTATCCCCCCAGCAGTAGAATCGGCTACAGCATCGGTCCGCGTCTCTGCGGATCCCGGCCACGACCCCGTGCGGGGGGGATGTGATGTTGACCGCCCACGGCGTGACCCACGCCGGTCACGTGCGCAAGACGAACGAAGACACGCTGCTCGTCGATCTGGGCCTCGGGTTGTTCCTGGTGGCCGACGGCATGGGTGGACACACAGCCGGCGACGTGGCTGCCCAACTGGCTGTCGATACGATTCAGGCATTCGTCGCGCGCAGCCGGGACGGCGACAACTGTACCTGGCCCTTCGGTATCGACCCCGACTCCTCATTGGCGGCCAACCGGCTGCGCAGTGCCGTCCAGTTGGCAAACCGGCGAGTGTTCCGCGCGAGTGAAAGCCGGGACGAGTATACCGGCATGGGCAGCACGGTGGCTGCGGTGCTCGTTGAGGACGACCGGATGGCGTTCGCCGGTGTTGGCGATAGCCGGATCTACGCCTACACGGAGGCCGGTTTCAGCCAGCTCACGACCGACGATTCCTGGGTTGCCACCGTGCTCGCTCGCGACCCAGAGGTGGACCAGGCGACCCTCGCCACGCATCCGATGCGGCATGTGCTGACCAACGCAATCGGTGCCCGCGAGGAGACCGAGGTGGAGGTCGGGGAGCGGACCTTCGCGCCGGGTGAGGTACTGTTGCTGTGCAGCGACGGGCTGTATGGCGGCCTGGACGACGAGACGCTCGCGGGCGTCATGGGCGGCATGGGCAGCAGCACGGAGGTGGAGGGGGCCGTCGAGCAGTTGCTCGGCGCCGCGCTCGCCCAGGGTGGAGAGGACAACATCACGGCGCTGCTGATGAGACGCACAGCATGACCAAGAGCGACGACGACGTCACCTTGCCGATGCAGAAGTTGCCGGTGTCCCATGGCAAGCGGCTCGGGCGTTACGAGTTGCTGGAGCGGCTCGGTAAGGGCGGCATGGGCATCGTCTACCGAGCCATGGACACGAAGCTGGACCGGCCGGTCGCGGTGAAGCTGTTGTTGACCGATCTCGAAGGGGACAGCGAGACGCGAGAGCGGTTTCTTCGGGAGGCGCGGGCGGCGGGCGAGCTGAGCCATCGCAACATCATCAAGGTCTACGACTTTGGTGAAGACGGCGGCCGGGCGTTCCTCGTCATGGAGTTGCTCGAAGGTGTGAGCCTCAACGAGTTTCTCAAGGAGCACCCGGATCTTTCGCTCGACCGCAAGCTGCAGATCATGACCGGAGTGTGCAACGGGCTGGCCTTCTCGCACTCGCGGTCGATCGTGCATCGGGACCTCAAGCCGGCCAACTTGTTCATCACCAAGGACCGTCAGGTCAAGGTGCTGGACTTCGGTCTGGCGCGGATCTCGTCGTCCAACCTCACACGCAGCGGCCTCGTCTTCGGCACCCCAGACTACATGTCGCCGGAGCAGGTGCGCGGGAAGGTGGTCGACGCACGGTCAGACATCTTCTCCCTGGGTGCGGTGTTCTATCAGGTGCTCAGCGGTCGCAAGCCGTTCGCCGCCAAGGCGTTGCCAGAGGTGATGCGCAAGGTGCTCACCGACGAGCCGGCACCGCTGACGCACGCCGAGGCGCCGCCCTCACTTGCTCGCATCGTCATGCGCTCGCTCGAGAAGGATCCACTGAAGCGATATCAGAAGGTCGAGGAGCTGCTGGCGGAACTGGGAGGTGTGGACCCGGACGAGCCGGCCGAGCGCGATGCCGCGGCGGACGTGCCCAGACAGATCGACCGTTATCAGATACTCGAACGGGTCGGTGAAGGCGGGATGGGCGTCGTCTATCGCGCGCGCGATCCGGTCCTCGACCGCGACGTGGCGATCAAGAGTATGCAAGTTGACTTCGGGGTCGACGAGGACGCTCGCGCCCGGTTCCAGCAGGAGGCGCGTGCGGCGGCGCGGCTCCAGCATCCGAACATCGTCACGATTTACGAGTTCGGCGAGAAGGACGACTCGCCCTACCTGATCATGGAGTTCCTGGGAGGTGACGACCTCGAGGGGCTCATGAAAAGCGACCAGGCGTTGAGCCTCATCGGGAAGCTCGACATCGTGACGCAGTTGTGCGACGGCCTCGCGTTCGCGCACGAGCAGGGCGTCGTGCATCGGGACATCAAACCCGGAAACGTGCGGGTGCTCGACGACGGCACGGTCAAGCTGCTCGACTTCGGTATCGCCAAGGTGCAGAACGCGGGCGCCACCGCGGGGTCGTTCGCCGGCAGCGCCGGTTATGCCTCGCCGGAGCAACTGTCACTGGAGCCGGTGGATGCGCGGTCTGATCTGTTCTCGGTAGGCGTGCTGACCTACGAGCTGTTGACCGGGCGGCAGCCGTTCACGGGCGAGTCGGGCGCGGCCATCGCCTATCAGGTGCTCAACGAGGAGCCGCCGCCATTGCGGTCGATCTCGCCGCAGCTGCCCGAGGTGCTCGAAGCGGTCGTCACACGCGTCCTGCAGAAGAAGCCGGACCAGCGGTATGGCACCGCATCGGAGTTAGCCGAGGCGCTGCGAGCCGTCTCCCGGCAGATCACGCAGCCGAACGCAGCAGCGGACGGGTTGGCGCGACGCGGTCGGCGCGGACCCCGGACGGACCGCGCCGGGAACCTCAACCTCAGGGTCGGGTCCAACAAGGGCGGTAAGGAACCGCCCGTCGATGTGTCGATCGGAAGGGCGGGACCGCCGCTCGCGGACGCGGTGAAACCCCGGAACCGCCTGGTCACTGTAGCGGTAGGGGTAGCGCTTGTCGCGCTGTCCGCGTTCGGGGGTATTTACGCCTTGCGGATGCTCGGTGGAGATGAGGCGCCCGCGCCGGTCGAGGAGACACGCGCAGCTGCGGAGGCGGGGGCTGACGGCGCACCGGCGGTCGAACCGGAGGCGGACGGGCCGGCCACCGACCCAGAACCTGGCGACCTGGACGTCCCGGTGGTTCCTCCCGTTCAGCTGATGCTGGAGGTGACCTCGAGTCCGCCCGGCGCGGCGGTGAGCCTCGACGGTCAGGACACAGGCGAGGTGACGCCCGTGTCATTCCCGCTGGCTGATCCGTATCCGGAGACGATCGCACTGAGCATGGATGGGTACGAAGGCGCCAGTCAGCCGGTGCCGCCGGTTGAAGGGGAGTCGGTCGCGGTGGCGTTCGACTTGACTCGTGAAGAGACGTTTGGGCGAGTGGTATTGTCCGGCCCGTATCGATTCGAGGTGTGGTCAGGCGACCGACGGATCCGAGAGGCGGCCAGCGAGCACGATGTGACGTTGCCTACCGGCGCGGCGTCGTTGCGTATCCGCAATCCGGGGTATTTTCTCGACCGGCAGTTCAATGTCGAGGTGGTCGAGGGGCAGAGCGAACGGTTGATCGCCCCGGCGTTGGGGTCCTTGACCGTGTTCTCCAACCCCGGAAACTGCGAGATCTTCGTTGATTCACGCAGCATCGACTATCCGCCGATTACCAGGCGTGAGGTCGCGCCGGGCACCTACACGGTGTCGAGAGGCTGCGCAGACGAGCGGGAGAACCGCCAGCAGCAGGTGACCGTGGTCTCCAATCAGGACGAGCGGGTCACGCTTGCACCGGTAGAGCGCTGACGGAGCCAGACTGTGCCTGACAGCGACAGACGGTTGCGTGTAGCCTCTGTGTCATGACAATGGACGCTCGACTGGTTTCACGCATCGCGGCGTCTAGCGTGGGGCTGGCGCTCGGCGTGCTCATCGCTCCGTGTGGCGCTGCGGCGGCCCAACTGCAAGGCGACGAGCTGGCCGCGCGTCGCTTCCAGACGGGTCTGAATTTTGCCCGGGACGGGCAGTATTCCGAAGCGCTGACAGATTTCGAGGCGGTCGTCGAGCTATATCCGTTGAGCCCGGTAGCTGACAACGCGCTCCTCGAGATCGCCCGCTACCATCTCGAGGTCATCGAGGATCCGGATCGGGCGGCGGAGTACGCCGGTCGAATCGTCGACGATGCCGCCTACTCGCGCCAGGACGCGGCGCCCGAGGCCTACATCGTGCTGGCGCGCGCCGACGTGGCACGTGGCCACACGAGTGAGAATCTCGATGCGGCGCTCGCCCAATTGCAGCGGGGGCTTGGGCTGTGGCCGGATGCCCCGGTCGTTCCTCAGGCGCTGTTTTTCACCGGCGAGGCGCATCGTTACGCGGGGCGGTTCGGCGAGGCGCTCGACGCATATGGACGCGTGACGGCCGAACATGCGGCCACGGTGTGGGCGGCACGCGCCAGTCTCGGTTCCGCGGTGCTGCGGGCGGCCACCGGGGAACCGGTTGCGGCGATGGCAGAACTCCAGGGGGTCCGGGACCGCTGGCCGGACACGCCAGAGGCGGAGACCGCGCTGGAGCGGATCACCATTCTCTATCGCTTGTATATCCGGCCACCTGAGCGCACGTTCACGATCGTCGGCGAGCCGTTCAGCACCGCGCGGTCGCCTCGGATCGACGAGTTGCTGGTCAATCGCGAGGGACAGGTGTTCTTCGCCACCGATGCCGGGGTGTCGGCGACTGACACGACGGCGGCGGCTCGGGCCCCGACCGGGGGTCGGCCACGCGGTCTGGTGCTGGATCGTCGCGGTGTCGTGACGGCGATCATCCGGGGCACTTTGACGGCGCGCGAAGCGCCGCCCCTCCAGCTGGCCCTGCCCCGACCCGGTCAGCAACCGAAAGAGCTGCGCGAGATCGATGCGGCCGGTGTGACGGCTGCCGGCGACTGGCTGATCATGGACGGGGACGAGCGAGAGATCCATCGTTTCTCGGCTATCGGCGACTATCGCGGCGTCTTCGTGCCGGGTCGAGTGAAGCGGCTGGCCATCGGGCCCAACGATCTGATTGCCGTCGTGGACCGCGGCAACCGGGTCCGACTGATGGCCGAGGGTCGAGAGCTGGGTGAAATCCCTAGAAAGGGGTCGAGCTACGAGATCGACGAGCCGCTCGACGTCGCGTTCGATGTGTTCGGGCACCTCTATGTAGTCGACGAGCGACAGGTGTTCATCTTTGGACGTGACCGTCAGCTGCTTCGGCAATTTGCGCCGGAGATCACGCCGGGCAAGCCACGGAAGATCACAGCGTTCGCGCTCGACCGGTTTGGTAGTCTCTTCATTGCCGACGACGACGAAGAGCAGATCGTTCATTATCAGTAGGACCAGCATGGGCAGATGTAGCGCGAGCCCGGAACGGGGCCCGTCGTTCGGGGCGCGGTTGGCGCTGGCCGCGGTGCTGCTCGACATCGTCGCGACCCTGGCCGGCGCCGGCATTGTTCACGCGCGGGCAGGGCAAGTGCCGGGTCGGGCAGTCGTCGCAGACGCGCAGCGCCTGCTCGAGGCGTTTGAGTTCGATCAGGTGGTGAGTCGTCTCGATTCGGCGATCGCGGCGATGGTCGCCTCGCCAGACCCGGACCTGGGCATGCTGGCGCAGGCATACGACCTGCGAGGACAGGCGCACTTCAATCTGGACGATCAGGAACAGGCGGCGCGAGATTTCGAGCTGCTGCTCCAGGCTCGGCCCGACTACGAGCTCGCCGCCGATCTGTCGCCCCGCATCGTGGACCTCTTCACGGGCGTGAAGCGGCGTCTCGTGGGCATCCTGATGATCACGATGCCGCGAGCCGGTGTCGTGACGATCGACGGACGCACCTATCAGGTGGAGCGCGAGGCGATGATCGAGCTCATTCAGGGGGATCACGAGTTCGCCATCCGCCAGCCCGGTTTCCGGGATGAGTCGCGGCGGGTCTCGATTACCGCCGGCGAGTTCACGATGCTGACCGCGACGATGGAGCGGATCAGCGGTACCCTCAGCGTCGTGACGGTGCCCGATGGCACACGTGTGCTCGTCGACGACGTATTGCGCGGGGTCACCGCGGCCGGACCTGGCGGCGGAGACGAGTCGGCGGCGTTGCTCGTCGACGAGCTCGTGCCGGGGCAGCACCGGCTGCGGCTCGAGCGCGACTGTTTCGTGCCCTACGAGACGGAGTTCAGCGTGGCGAACCCGCCTGGCGACCAGGTCACGTCGCCGCTCGAGTTGACCCCGGCGGTCGCGGCGGTGTCGGTCGAGACAACGGCTCGCGATGCGATGATCTACGTGGACGGTGAGCCGCGGGGGCTGGCGCCCGCCGAGCTGGTGGACTTGTGCGAGGGTCAGCATGTGATCGAGGTGCGCGCGCCAAACGGGCGGTTTGTGGACCGCCGCACCTGGGATGCGGGAGCGACGGTCACGCTCGCCGCCGATCTTCGCCCGGCGTTTGCGATTGTGGAGGTCGCCGGGGCCAGCGGGCCCGACGCCGACGAGCTGGCGAGGCGCGTCGAGGCGGCGCTCGGCGCCACTCGCGGTCTGCTGATCTTTGCGCCGACGCGTGGCGAGCTCGAGGCGGCTGCCCAAGACCAGCGGCTCGCGGTGGGTTTGTCTGGTGACGATGCCACCGTGATACGCCGCCGAGATCTGGCTGGCGTGTGGGCCCAGCGCCTGAACACGCAGGGAGTGGCCTGGCTCGAGGCGGTGCCCGGTGAGCCCGAGGCCTTTGAGCTGTTCCTTCTCGCGAAAGATAGCGGTCACCCGGATGTCGTCCAGCTCGCGATGGGTGATGTCGGGTCAAGGGCCGCTGCGGAGCGTCGCTTGGGGGCACCCACGCCACCGATCGCCCGGACGACGATCGATGCGTCGGTCGTTGACGTGGCGGGGGTCGTGGGCGCGGCGGTCATCCGTGTCGAGGCCGGCGGTGTTGGTGAGCTGGCCGGGCTTCGACCTGGCGACCTGATCGCTGGTGCGGCCGGCACGGCGGTCACGTCTGCCTCCGATCTGGCTCGTGTCCTGGCAGACGCCGAGCCGGGTGGGCTGCTGTCTCTCGATGTCCGGGGGGACGATGGCATCGACCGCGCGACGGCAGTCCGGGTCGCGCTCGTCCCGGACACCATTCCGCTCTCCGACAGCGGTCTCCTCTACAACAGGGTCCTACTGGATTTGCAGGCGCGCGCCGAGAATGCAGACACCGATCTGCTGCGATCGGCGTCACGGCTCAGCGTGGCCATCGCGCACATGCATCTGGAGAGCTGGGACCTTGCCTTCAGCACGCTCGACGCCGTTGCCCTGCCCGACGGTACTGGCGTGTCGGCAGCGACGGTCGACTACCTGATGGGGCTCTGTCTGAGAGAAATCGGGCAACTTGACGAGGCGCGTGAAGCGTTTCGGCGGGCAGTGGACGCTGGTGAAGGGACTCTGTCAGTCGGCGGCCCTGCGGTCGCGTCGCTCGCCCAGCGCGCGCTCGACAGCCTCCCGTAGGGCGACTGCTCGGGGAGTCAGAAGTCAGGAGGCAGGAGAAGCCGGAGGGCTTCGCTGTTCGATTCGTCAGCAGCGGTGGCGCGTGGCTATCGATGATCGGCTGACGGACCGTGGCCTCGAGCCTCCAGTTTCCGACCCCCAGTCTGGTGAGCCGACAACAGATTTTGATTCTTGGCGGAGGCTTCGCCGGCGTCTACGGGGCGATGCGTCTCGAGCAGCGTCTCAAGCGGCGGGACGACGTTGAGGTGTCTCTCGTCAGCCGCGACAATTACCTCGTCTTCCAGCCGCTCATCCCCGAGGTCGTGTCGGCGAGCATCGGACTCGTCGACACCATCGCCCCGTTGCGCCGTTTGTGTCCGCGGACGCGCCTGTACACACGGGAGATCGATGGGATTGATCTGTCGGCCCGCACGGTGACATTGCGACCCGGCGCACGGCCACGACCGCTGGTGCTCGAGTTCGACCAGCTCGTGATCGCACTGGGCAACATCCCAGCGCTTGGGGCATTGCCCGGAGTGCGCGAGCATGCGATGCCGTTCAAGTCACTCGGTGATGCACTGTATGTCCGCAACCACGTGCTGAACGTGCTCGAGGAGGCGTCGATCGAGCCGGACCCGGATGCCCGGCGGGCCTTGATGACATTCATCGTCGCGGGCGGAGGCTTTTCCGGCGTCGAGCTGGGCGCCGAGCTGAACGATTTCGTCCGTGAGGTCGTGCGCGACTATCGGGGTCTCGAGCCCGCCGAGCTGCAGGTGGTGCTGCTGCATTCTGGCGATCGGATTCTGCCCGAGCTCGATGCCAGCCTCGGACGGTTTGCCCACCGGCTGCTGACTGGGCGGGGTGTCGAGATCCGGATTGGGACGCGGTTGGCTGGCGCCACGGCCTCGGCGGCGCTGCTCTCCACCGGCGACCGCGTGGCTGCCCGGACGATCATCACGACCGTGCCGTCAGGTCCAAACCCGCTGCTCGAGACGCTAGGGGTAGAGCTGCAGCGTGGTCGCCTCCCGGTCGATCCGCACTTGGCGGTGCCGGGGCTCGACGGGGTCTGGGCACTGGGCGATTGCGCGCTGGTAACAGACCCCCGCACCAATCGTCCAGCCCCTCCGACAGCGCAGCACGCGATCCGGGAGGCCCGGTGCGCGGCCGACAACATCGTCGCCGCGATCGACGGAGGGGAGCCGAGTCCGTTTTCCTTCTCCGCGCTCGGACAGCTGGCGTCGTTGGGGCGCCGGTCCGCGGTGGCCCAGATTTTCGGAATCAAATTGTCTGGCCTGATCGCCTGGTGGCTCTGGCGGACCGTGTATCTGATGAAGCTACCCGGGTTCGACAGGAAGCTGCGGGTGGCGACCGACTGGGCGCTCGACCTCGTGCTCCGGCAGGACATCGTGCAGCTCAGGACGGATCGCACCAGCTCGATCGCAGCTGAGCACTTTCACGAGGGCGAGCACCTGGTTCGCCAGGGGGACTTCGGCGACAAGCTTTATGTGATCCGCAGCGGGCGTGTGGAGGTCTGCCGGGAGCAACCGGGTCAGGCACCGGAACGGGTCGCCGTGCTCGAACCGGGTGACTACTTCGGTGAGACCGCGTTGCTCGACGAAGTGCCGCGCAACTCGACGCTTACGGCGCTGTCGTCCGTCGACGTGCTGACGATCGGCCGATCTGATTTTCAGACCTTGCTTGTCACGTTTCCGGCGCTCAGACCGGTGTTCGAGGACCTCGCACGCGCCCGCCGTCTTCCGGGCAAGCCCGCCGTCGAGCCGGAGTGACATGTGACGCTAGTAGTCGCTGACGGCAGTGACGACCTGCAGGATGTCTTCTGTCTGCGGCAGAATCGCCTCTTCGAGGTCCGGGTGATACGCCACCGGGCAATCGAGCGCGCCCACGCGCTTGACCGGTGCATCTAGATACTCGAAGAGCTCGTCGGCGATGCGCGCGGCCAACTCGGCGCCGAACCCGCAGGTCACCTGGTCCTCATGCGCCACCACCACGCGGCTGGTCCGAGAGACCGCCTCGGCGATGGCGGACCAGTCGTACGGCGCCAGCGTGCGGAGGTCGATGACCATCACGCTGATGCCCTGCTTGGCAGCGCGCTCGGCCGCCAGCAGTGTGCGTTGCACGAGGGCGCCCCAAGTGATCACCGTGACATCCGTACCCGTTCTTCGGATCCGCGCCCGTCCAAATGGAATTTGGTGGTCCGGGCCGGCGTAGGTCGCCTTGTTGTAGGTCTGACGATACAGATGCTTGTGCTCGAGGAACAGGACCGGGTCGTCGCATCGGATCGCCGACCGGAGCAGCCCGGCGGCATCGGCGGCGTCGCTCGGGTAGGCGATGCGCAGACCGGGGCAGTGCGCGAAGATGCTCTCGCCGGACTGACTGTGGTAGAGGGAGCCGCCGCGCAAGTATCCACCAATCGGCGCCCGGATCACGAGCGGGCAGGAATAGGCGTTGTTCGACCGATAGCGCAGCATCGTCAGCTCGTCCCGGATCTGCATCATGGCTGGCCAGATGTAGTCGAAGAATTGGATCTCGACGACCGGCTTCAGTCCTCGTAACGCCATGCCTATGGCACGGCCGACGATGTTGGCCTCGGCGATCGGCGAGTTGAACACCCGCTCACGTCCGTAGGCACGTTGCAGGCCCAGCGTCGCCTTGAACACGCCGCCCTTGCCTTGCACGGTCGACAATGCTTCTGCTCGGCTGCAATCTGCTACGTCTT
>JASLOY010000469.1 GCA_030745255.1 Vicinamibacterales bacterium | reverse complement strand
GCTGCGCGACCGCATGGAGGTGCTGGAACTGCCCGGCTACACCGAGGAGGAGAAGCTAAAGATTGCCACAGAGCATCTGGTCGACCGTCAGGTCGAGAACCATGGGCTGAAGCCGGAGCAGCTCTCGTTTTCCGACGACGCGTTGCGCGCGGTCATCCGCGGATATACCCGCGAGGCGGGCGTGCGGAACCTGGAGCGTGAGATCGGCGCGCTCTGCCGGAAAGTGGCTCGCCGTCATGCCGAGGGGACGGATGATCCGGTCCAGATCGTGCCGGACACGGTGACCGAGATGCTCGGGGCGCCGCGTTTCCAGGACGAGGAGGTGGCCGAGCGGACGAAGAATCCGGGTGTCGCTCTGGGCCTGGCCTGGACGCCGGCCGGCGGCGAGGTGCTCTTTGTCGAGGCATCGAGAATGCCGGGAACCGGGTCGCTGACGTTGACGGGGCATCTGGGCGACGTGATGAAGGAATCGGCCCGCGCGGCGCTGTCGTGGTTCCGGGGCCAGACCGACGCCCACGGCGTGGATTCCGACTTCTACAAGAATTCGGAGATCCATCTGCACGTACCCTCGGGGGCCATCCCGAAGGATGGCCCCTCGGCCGGCGTCACGATGGTGACGGCGCTGGCATCTGAGTTGACGGGCCGCCCGGTTCGGGGCGACCTGGCGATGACGGGGGAGATCACGCTCTCTGGCCACGTACTGCCGGTTGGTGGAATCAAGGAGAAGGTGTTGGCGGCTCGCCGGCACGGGGTCTTCGAGGTCATTATGCCGAAGCAGAACGAGAAGAACGTCAACGAGGATCTGAGCGAGGACCTGCGGCGCGATATGACCATCCATTTCGTGTCGACCATCGACGACGTGCTGAAGCTGGCCCTGCAGCCGGCCACGGCGCCCCCCGCCAAGGTGTCGGACGCAACGGCCGACGAACCCGAGGTGCACGGCACGGTACAGTAGCGGCGGGTCCGCCATCTTGGCCCCGTGGACAGTCTTTTCGAGGCTCGTCACTCTGCCCGCGACGCCGCCTTTCTGCTTCGACCGAAGCGCGACCATACCGTGTCGACCGACTCGCAAATAGCCTGAGTTCGCACTTCACTCCGAGCCTGGTGTGGTGCTAGGCGCGGTCCAGATGCACCCGCGCCGCAGATTCGATTGGCGGCGTCCTCCCCGTCAGGCTGCTACAGAAGCGTCAAACCGAACGCGGTCTTCATGTCGGAGACACCGCCCTCTTGAACGAGTTGGCGGGCTTCCGACAGAGTGAAAACTCTGGCTTCGATGTCCTCATCCTCGTCGGCTTCTGCCGGGTGATCGGGTTCCTCGAGGCCAATCAACTTGAAGAAGATCATCAGCTCATCGCAGTAGCCGGGAGTGGGATACCAGGCGTTGAGCCGTTCGATCCGGGTCGGGATCTTGGCGATCTCTTCGTGGCACTCGCGGACGGCTGCCTGTTCGGCCGTCTCTCCGGGGTCGACGCTGCCGGCGGGGAGCTCCCAGAGCCATGCATCGATCGCGTAGCGATACTGGCGGGCCAGGACGATGTGGTCCGGGTCCGGCATGGGGATCAGGATGACCGAGGCCGGGTGACGGACGACGTGCATCAGGGTTTTGGGGCCATGCGGGAGTCGCACCCGGTCCGCTTGAATGGAGAAGACCTTGCCGGTGAAGACCGTCTCACTGGAGAGCGTGCGTTGGCTCATTGACGGATTCCCCAGAAGTCAGAGGGCAGCAGGAAGCCGGTGGCTTGGCGACCATCATCAGCGATCTCGTTGTTCTCGCAGCTCGTCGAGAATCGTCTGCAGGTCCTCTGGGAGCGGCGCCGTGAACTCGACTCTTCGGCCATCGCGGGGGTGCGTGAAGGCGATCCGGAAGGCGTGAAGGAACGGACGGTCGAGCGATGCCAGGCTGCGGTGGTCCGCGGCCAGGTGGCGGCGGACGCCGCCATACACAGCGTCGCCAACGACCGGGTGGCCGATGCTGTTCAGGTGGACGCGGATCTGATGTTGGCGACCGGTGGCGATGGCGACCGTAGCGAGTGTGACGCCGCGGAGACGTTCGGTGCCGGTCACACGCGTCACCGCCGATCTGGCTCGCCGGGCGCGAGTCGACATCTTCTGACGGTTCGCCGGGTCGCGACCAAGTGGGGCGTCGATGCGACGGCCGGTGTTGAGCAGGCCCCAGACCAGCGCAATGTATTCCTTCTCGACCTCGCGGTCGGCGAACTGGCGTGACAGCTCGGCGTGCGCGGTGTCGTGCTTGGCGACCACCATGACGCCGGACGTGCCACGGTCGAGTCGGTGGACGATGCCGGGGCGCTGCTCGCCGCCGATGCCGCTCAACCCCGTGACGTGGTGCAGCAGTGCGTTGACCAGGGTGCCGCTCTCATGACCAACGGCCGGGTGCACCACCATGCCGGCCGGCTTGTCGACGACCACCAGGTCGGGGTCGTCGTGGACGATTGTGATCGGCAGCGCTTCGGGGATCGGAGTCGAGGGGACCGGCGCCGGGATCTCCAGCTCGATGACGTCGCCGGCGTGCACGGCATGGCTTGCCCGGACCCTTCTCTGATTCAGCCGGACGTGGCCGTCGCGGACCAAACGCTGGATCTGCGATCGTGAGCGATCCGGCAATACCGCCGTGATGCAGTGGTCCAGGCGCGTGCCATCGTGTTCTTCGGTCACCTCGAGCCGGAGGGCCTCAACGACGAGGTCGTGTTCCGCTACGCCATGGTCGTCCATCCGGCTCTCGGCTACGCGGCTCTCCTCTGCAGGGACTTCGCCGGGGCGGATTCCGGCTCACCCCGTCGGCTCAGCCGCAGGAGCATCACGATGGCCAGCGGCACGATCAGACCAGAGAGGAACTGCGAGGTCGGGATGGTGCCGAACAACATGCCGCGCGGGTCGCCGCGGTAGAACTCGATGAAGAACCGGGCGGTCGGATACAGCAGGAGATAGGTCCAGAACGTCCGGCCCGCGAACGGGCGCCACCGGCGCTCACCGACGAGCAGCACCGCCAGCACGGTCAGTTCGGCGATCGCCTCGTAGACCTGCGTCGGGTGCAGCGCGATCTCGAGCGGCGTACCGACGTTGGCGGCCGCCAGCGTGTTGGTGAAGGTGATGCCCCACGGGAGGTCGGTCGCCCGCCCGTAACAGCAGCCGGCCATCAGACAGCCCAGGCGGCCGACGGCATGCCCCAGTGCGATGCCCGGGGCAAACAGATCGCAGGTCGTCCAGAGCGGCAGCGCGTGCTTGCGGATATACCACCAGGCAATCGGCACCGCCAGCAGCAGCCCACCATAGAACACCCCGCCAGATTTCAGCAACACCATGAGCTGAGCCGGGTCGCTGGTGAACCGGTCGACGTCCAGGATGAACAGCATCAGCTTCGCGCCGACGAGCGCACTGATGATGGCGAAGATGCCGAGGTCCATGACACGCTGGCCGTTCAGGCCGGCGCGGTCTGCCCGACGCAGCGCGAACCG
>JASLOY010000468.1 GCA_030745255.1 Vicinamibacterales bacterium | reverse complement strand
TGGGCCACCTCGGAGGCGGTTTCCTCCCGATGCCGGACCAGAACCTCCCGCAACCACTCGGCGTCGTCCCGCTCCAGGTCCTCGAGCAGCACCATCTCCGGGTTGACCCTTCGGGTGAACGAGCGGTCCTCGTCGAGGACGAAGGCGATGCCGCCACTCATCCCGGCCGCGAAATTCCGCCCGGTCGGTCCGAGAATCACGACCCGTCCACCGGTCATGTATTCACACCCGTGATCCCCGATCCCTTCGACCACCGCATGCACGCCGCTGTTGCGGACGCAGAACCGCTCGCCGGCGACACCATGCACGAACGCCTCGCCGGCGGTGCCGCCATAGAGCGCCACGTTGCCGATGACGATGTTCTCCTCGGCGACGAACGTCGACGCGCGTGGCGGGAAAATGGCAAGCCGTCCGCCCGAGAGCCCCTTGCCAAAGTAGTCGTTGGCGTCACCTTCGATGGTCAGCGTGACGCCGCGTGGCACGAACGCCCCAAAGCTCTGTCCGGCCGACCCGGTAAACCGAATGTTGATCGTCGAGTCCGGCAGCCCGTCCCGCCCCCATCGACGCGTAATCTCCGAACCGAGCATCGTTCCGACCGCGCGGTTGACGTTGAAGATCGGCACACTGAACGACATAGGCGTCTGTCGCTCGATCGCGGGCGCGCACCGCTCGATCAGCGTGTTGTCGAGCGCCCGCTCCAAACCATGCTCTTGTGCCCTGGTCGCGCGTCGGCCCACCGTCTCCGGCACATCCGGGTTATGCAGGATCTGGGACAGATCCAGCCCCTTGGCCTTCCAGTGGTCAACTGCCTCCGCGGTGTCCAGGCGGTCGACTCGGCCGATCATCTCTTCCATGGTGCGGAATCCCATGGTTGCCATGAGCTCGCGGACCTCCTCGGCGACGAACCGGAAATAGGTCTCCACGAATTCGGGCCGGCCGGTGAAGTGCTTGCGGAGCTCCGGATTCTGTGTCGCGATACCGACCGGACAGGTGTCGAGGTGGCAGACCCGCATCATGATGCATCCCGACACCACGAGCGGGGCGGTCGAGAAACCGTATTCCTCCGCACCGAGCAACGCGGCGATGACGACGTCGCGGCCCGTCTTCATCTGTCCGTCCACTTGCACAACGATCCGGTCACGCAGCCGATTCAGCACAAGGACCTGCTGAGTCTCGGCCAGCCCGAGCTCCCACGGTGCACCGGCGTGTTTGATGCTGGTGAGCGGCGATGCGCCGGTGCCGCCATCATGGCCGGAGATCAGCACGACGTCTGAATGCGCCTTCGCCACCCCGGCGGCGACTGTGCCGACCCCCACCTCGGCGACGAGCTTGACGTGGATCCGCGCCCGCGGGTTCGCGTTCTTCAGGTCGTGAATCAGCTGCGCCAGATCCTCGATTGAGTAGATGTCATGATGCGGAGGTGGCGAGATCAGCGGCACGCCAGGGGTGGAGTAGCGCACTTTTGCGATCCACGGGTACACCTTGTATCCGGGCAGTTGTCCGCCCTCGCCCGGCTTCGCCCCTTGCGCCATCTTGATCTGCAGATCGTCGGCGTTCACCAGATACTCGCTGGTTACTCCAAAGCGTCCTGATGCGACCTGTTTGATCGCGCTGCGCCGCAGGTCGCCGTTGGCGTCCGGGGTGAACCGGTCGGGATCCTCCCCGCCTTCGCCGGTATTCGACTTGCCCCCGAGACGATTCATCGCGATTGCCAGGGTTTCGTGCGCCTCGGCGCTGATCGACCCGTAGGACATCGCTCCGGTGGAGAACCGCGCGAGAATCGTCTCCACCGGCTCGACGTCGTCGATCGAAATCGGGGTGTCGGCCGCTTGCAGCTCGAACAGGCCTCGTAGCGTCGCGCGCTTCCGACTCTGGTCGTTGACCAGCCGCGCGTAGTCCCGGTAGATGTCGTAGCGACCGCTCCGGCTGGCGTGCTGGAGCTTGTAGACCGTTTCCGGGTTGAACAGGTGATACTCGCCGTCTCGGCGCCACTGATACTCGCCCCCGCTGTCGAGCTCGCGGCCCTCATCGCCGCGGGTCGGAAACGCGCGCCGATGCCGCTGCTGCACCTCGGCGGCGACCGTGTCGATTCCAATGCCGCCGATCCGCGAGGCGGTCCAGGTGAAGTAGCGGTCGACAAACGGTTTGTTCAGGCCAACTGCCTCAAAGATTTGCGCCCCTCGGTAGCTCTGGAGCGTGGAGATGCCCATCTTCGACATCACCTTCAGCACGCCTTTGGTCAGAGCGAGAATGTGATGCCGGATGCCCTGTGGCGGGTCAATGTCGGGTATCTCACCTTCGCAGATCAGCTCTTCGATCGTCTCGAACGCCAGATACGGGTTGATGGCCCCGGCACCATAGCCGAGGAGCAGCGCCATGTGGTGCGCCTCCCGGGCCTCGCCCGATTCGACGATCAGGCCGCAGCGGGTCCGTGTGCCTTCGCGGACGAGATGGTGATGCACGCCGGCAGTCGCCAGCAGACTCGGGATCGGGGCATGTTCGGTGTCTACCCCGTGGTCGGAGAGCACCAGCAACGCGGCCCCCGCTTCGACCGCGGCACTGGCCTGATGACACAGCGTGTCCATCGCGCGTTCGAGTCCGCTCGCGCCTTCACGAGGGTCGAAGAGCATCGACAGCGTGACGGCGCGGAGCGTCGGGTCCGAATTGTGCCGCAGGGTCGCCAGCTCCTCGTTGTCGAGGATCGGATAGTCGATCCGAATCTGGTGACAGGAATCCGGCTCTGGTTTCAGCAGGTTCTGTTCCGGGCCCAGCGTCGAGCCCATGTCGGTGACCAGTTCCTCCCGGATAGCGTCGAGAGGCGGGTTGGTGACCTGGGCGAAGAGCTGCTTGAAATAGTCATAGAGCAACCGTGGCCGGTCCGACAACACGGCGAGCGCGGTGTCGCTCCCCATCGATCCGATCGGCTCGATCCCCTTCGCGGCCATTGGGCCCAGCAGAATCCGCAAATCCTCCTCGGTATAGCCGAACGCCCGTTGCCGACGTCGGATCGACTCGCTGTCGGGTGGCGCCGTGTAGGGCGGGGCAGACAGGTCGCGGAGATGGATGACGTGTGTGTCGAGCCACTCCCGATAAGGGTGCTCGGCCGCCAGCTTCGACTTGATCTCCTCGTCGTCGATGATCCGGCCTTGTGCAGTGTCGACGAGGAAGATCCGGCCGGGGTGCAGGCGTTCCTTGACCAGCACGTCCTCGGGCGCGATATCGAGCACACCGACTTCGGAGGCCATGACGACGAGGTCGTCCTTGGTGACGTAGTAGCGTGACGGACGCAACCCGTTGCGGTCGAGCACGGCGCCGACCACCGTGCCGTCGGTGAACGCGATAGATGCCGGGCCGTCCCAT
Source organism: Vicinamibacterales bacterium (assembly GCA_030745255.1). GTDB lineage: Bacteria > Acidobacteriota > Vicinamibacteria > Vicinamibacterales > UBA8438 > NP936. The sequence goes on along the minus strand of JASLOY010000468.1, from coordinate 122 downwards.
GGTTCCATCAGTGAGGCGTGATACTCGTAGAACGCCTTCCGGTCGGGGGACATCGATTCGTGCTTGCTCCACGGCTCCGGGATCATCATCATCATCGCGTGCGGCATGGACCGGCCGGAGAG
>JASLOY010000467.1 GCA_030745255.1 Vicinamibacterales bacterium | reverse complement strand
TCGACATGTAGGACACCAGATACTGGGTGCCCAGCTCACGCCCGATGGCGGTCAGCGTGTCGCCAAGCCCGGCCGGTACGGGGATCACCTCGAAGCGCCCACCGGTGCCCTCGGCAAGCGCCTCGAGGTTGGCCAGCGAGATCTCGGTGACCGACACGCCGTAGAACAGGATGCCGTGCTCGGCCAAGAGCTGCCCGACGCGATCGCGGTCGCCTTCGAGGTCGGCCGCCTGGCGCTTGCCGCGCACCTGCGACGATTGGAGCTCGGACGGCACCATCTTGCTCCCCTGGCCCAGCATGACGATGACTGGCCGCGGCACCGCGCGCGCGTGCAGATCTTCGACCGCCTCGACGATCGCCTCTTCGAGCTCCGCCTCCACACTCTGCATGTCGACGATGCTGTCGTCATCGAGGCTCCCGATGAAGCTGGCCAGGGCCGCCGATGTCTGTCGCTGCGTGGCCGCCAGACCTTCGAAAATGGCGACGACCTGCGCGGTCCGCTCCATCGCCTCTACCGAGTCGATCTCGCGCTCCGTCCCTCCGAGGCGGAGGATGAAATCCTCGCGGGTCAGTCCTTCAACCGGGACGCCTTCGTCATCGACGACCGTGACGACGAGCTGCGCAGAGTCCTGCGTCGCTGTGACCGACGGGGCACTCGTGGCCCCGATGGTCAGCACCGCTGAGAGCAGCAGACGCCCGCCGACGGATCGAGGTCTCAACGTCATGGCGTGATGTATTTCTTGACGTCGCGGGGACCGACCTCCGCGCCGTAAATGTTGCCGTCGGGGTCGACCGCAACACCTTCGGCCGCGCTCGTGGCGCCGCGTTCGGCCGGGTCCGGGATGAACCCGGTGACCGTACCGTCGAGAGCGTTTCCGATCCGAATGCCGCGTCTGACGTTGGGGTTGTGCCCGTAGGCTCCCTCGTTGTCTCGCGACTCCGAGTCGGCCACGTAGAGCATGTCGTTCTGGTCGATGAAGAGCCCACTGGGACGGCCGAACTGCGACCAGGATTCCAGGAGCGTCCCGTCCTGTTCGAAGATCTGAATTCGGTTGTTCGTTCGGTCGCCGACAAACAGGCGCCCCTGCGTGTCCATGGCGAGCGCGTGCGGGCCTTCGAGCTCGTCCGGTCCAGACCCATGCCGGCCCCACGACCGGATGAAGGAGCCGTCGGCGGTGAAGACGACGATCCGGGCGTTGGTTTGGGGGCCGTGCCCGTCGGCGACGAAGATGTCGCCGCTTGGCGCCACCAGCACGTCGGACGGTTGATTGAAGGTGTACTGTCCGTTGCCGGCCGTCCCGGTGCGGCCGAGGGTCAAGAGTATCTCGCCGCGCGGGCTGAACTTGAACACCTGCTGGCCCTTGCCGTTGGACGGGTCGACCCCGTGGTCGGTGACCCAGACGTTGCCGTCTGGATCGACGTGGAGACCGTGCGGAAAGTTGAACAGACCGGCGCCGAAGCTGCCGAGCAACCGGCCGGATGAGTCGAAATGCAGTACCGGGTCGAGGTCCGAGTCGACGCAGGAGTTTGCGCCGCAGCGGTCGTAGGCCCAAATGGTGCCGTCGGGCGCGACGTCCACCCCGGCAGTCGAGCCCCAGCGCCGTCCGTCCGGGAACTTTGCCCAGTTCAGCACCGTGATGTGGCCGCTCGGCAGGGTGTTCGGGGGCGGCGTGTCGTTCTGGGCGGCCGCCATTCCGGCCCAGAGCACCGCAACGGTGACAACGGCCGCCATGCCGAAATGTGGCAAACATGTTCGTATCATCGAGTCTCCGGAACGGTTTCGCCGGAATTATACCGGCGCGGTCACGGCATCATTAGCGAGGCGAGCAGCTCGGCTGGATGACGCGCGCTGACGCCGGCGAGGTCTCGCACCTGATGGCGACAGGAGACCCCGGAGGCGACGAGGACTTCGTTTGGTTCGAGCGCGCGCGCGGCCGGCAGCAGTCGACGCTCGGCGATCTGCTGCGAGACCTCGAAGTGCTCCTTCGTATAGCCGAAGGAGCCAGCCATGCCGCAGCACCCGGCGTCGAGATCGACGACCTCGGCGCCCGGAATCCGCTCGAGCAGGGCACGTGCCGGTGGCACGAGTCCCAGCGACTTCTGATGACAGTGTCCATGCAGCAGGAGCCGCTCCGGACCGGCCCGAAACGTCAGCGCCGGCGGCTCCGTCTCCAACGCGCCCTCGAGCCACTCCTCGAAGAGCAGACAGGCGTCGGCCACCACATGCGCCTGACGTTGCGCCTCACCCCGCAAGAGGGCCGGCAGGTCGTCCCGGAGCGACGAGAGACAGCTGGGCTCGAGCACGACGATCTGTTTGCCGGCGACGGCGAGCGGGTGCAGCTGTCGCACGGTGTCTGCGCCGCGACGACGGGCTTCGGGAAGCAGGCCCTGAGAGATGAGCGGTCGCGCACAGCAGGCGTCTGGTCCAAGCTCGACCCCGACGCCGGCGCCGTCACAGAGCGTCGCCGCCGCCATTCCGATCTCCGGGTGGTAATGGTTCGTGAAGGTGTCCTTGAAGAGCACGACGTCGGACGGTCCGCCGTTGGTCGGACGAGCGCGCCAGGCGGTCGCCAGCGTGTCCGGGGCCCAGCGCGGCATCGTGCGCCGGCGATCGAGACCGAGCAGACGCTCATTCAGCGCTCGCACCCAACCGCGCTCGAGCCAGGGATTGATCAGCCGCGCAACAGGGCTCGCCCACGCCGAGAGATCGTGGATGCCCCCCAGGACGCGTGCCCGGAGCGGGGTGCCGTGCCGAGCATGGTAGTCGGCAAGAAACTCGCTCTTGAACCGCGCCATGTCCACACCGACCGGGCACTCCGCTTTGCATGCACGGCATTCCAGACACAGGTCCAACGTGTTATACACGCCGTGGTCGCCGAGACCAGCTTCTCCGAGTCGGCCGGTCATGGCCGCGCGGAGCGCGTTGGCCCGGCCGCGAGTCGAGTGCGCCTCATCACGCGTCGCCATGTAGGACGGGCACATCGTGCCGTCGAGGGTCTTGCGGCAGGCGCCCACGCCGCTGCACATCTCCACGGCTCGCCCCAGACCGCCATGCTCGTCGTAGTCGAAAAAGGCAGTCGGCTCAGGCGTGCGGTAGGCGGCGCCGTACCGAAGATTGTCGGTGAGCGGTGGGGAATCGACGATCTTGCCCGGATTGAAAAGGCCGGCCGGGTCGAAGGTGCGCTTGATGGTGCGAAACGCCTCGTAGAGCTGGGCCCCGAACATGCGCTCGATGAACGGTCCGCGCACGAGGCCGTCGCCGTGCTCGCCGGACAGAGCGCCGCCGAACTCGAGGACCAGGTCGGCGATCTCGTCGGCGATGCGCTCGAAGCGGTGCACGCCCGAGGCGCTCTTCATGTCGACGACGGGGCGGATGTGGAGAAGACCCACCGAGGCGTGAGCGTAGAAGCCGGCGGTGGTCTCGTAGCGGCCCAGGATCGCCTGGAAGCGCTCGATGTAGTCCCGCAGCCGCTCCGGCGCCACGGCCGTGTCCTCG
>JASLOY010000466.1 GCA_030745255.1 Vicinamibacterales bacterium | reverse complement strand
GCTGCTGAACAAACGGATCGGCGTGACCACGCGGATGCTCTTCGCGCTGACACCGGGCGAGCGGGTCCGCTGTCTTGGTCCGCTGGGGCGGCCGTTCTCCGTGGCGGAGCCACCGGAACGAGCCTGGTTGGTCGCCGGAGGCGTCGGGCTGGCGCCGTTTGCGACACTCGCCGCGGCCCTCAGGCAGCGGGACGTCGAGACCACCCTGTTCTACGGTGCCCAGCGCGCGAGCGACCTGTTTCATCTCGACGAATTTCGCCAGCTCGGCGTCAACCTGGAGCTCTCCACCGACGATGGGAGCCGTGGCCACCATGGCAATGTCACCGTCCCACTCGCGCAAGTCCTCGAGGCAACAAGCCGGGCCGAGCCGGTCCGAGTCTATGCCTGTGGCCCGACTCCGATGATGCGTGCCGTGACGGAGCTGACGGCGTCGCACGGACGCGCGACCGATGTATCGCTGGAGCAGGTCATGGGCTGCGGTCTCGGCGGTTGCTACAGCTGTGTGGTACCGATTCGGCGCGACGGCGGCCCCGCGCACTTCGTGCGTTCGTGTATCGACGGTCCGGTCTTCGATGGGCGCACCGTGGTCTGGGAGCAACTGGGATGAGCGTCGACCTGACGGTCGACATCGGCGGTTTACGGCTGACCAATCCGGTCATCGCCGCCAGCGGGTGTTTTGGCTACGGTGTCGAATACGCCGACCTGGTGGATCTGTCTACCCTCGGCGGCATCGCCGTCAAGGGCCTGTTTCTCGACGAGCGGGAGGGTCACCCTCCGCCCCGGATCGTGGAAACGCCGAGTGGGATGCTCAACGCGATCGGGTTGCAGGGCATCGGCGTGCGGCGATTCGTGACCGAGAAGCTACCGGCGCTCCGTGCGCACGGCGCGGTCGTTATCGTCAACATCTGTGGCTCGACGATCGACGAATACGCCGAGGTCGCGCGGATCCTCGACGACGCAGACGGCGTCGACGCGCTGGAGCTGAACATTTCCTGCCCGAACATCAAGAAGGGCGGGATGATGTTTGGGTGCTCACTGCAGGGCACGCACGACGTCGTCGCCGCGGTGCGCCGGGTGACCCGGCGTCCCGTCGTCCCAAAGCTCACACCAAATGTGACCGACGTCGCGTCGTTCGCCACCGCGGCACAGGACGCCGGGGCGGACGCCGTCTCGCTCGTCAACACGTTCCTGGCCATGGCGATCGACGTCGAGACACGCCTCCCCAAGCTGTCGAACGTCATGGGTGGACTGAGCGGCCCGGCCATCCGGCCGATCGCGGTCCGCATGGTCCATGAGTGCCGGCAGGCGGTGGATTTGCCCATCATCGGCATGGGCGGCATCATGACTGCCGAGGATGCACTGGAGTTCATCATTGCCGGCGCCACCGCCGTGCAGGTAGGCACGGCGAATTTCGTGGATCCGTTTGTCTGGGACAAGCTGTTGACTGGCATCACCGACTATATGCAGCGCCACGGTCTCACCACCGTATCCGACCTCGTCGGCACCATCATCACCCCGGGGGACGCAGTGTGAGTCAGCTCCTCGTGGCCCTCGATGTCGACACCCGTGAGCGGGCGCTCGAGCTGGCCGACCTGCTGCGCGGCACCGCTGGTGGGTTCAAGATCGGGAGCCGGCTCTTCACGAGCGAAGGGCCGTCGCTCGTCTCGGCGCTCGCAGACCGCGGCGACCGGGTGTTCCTCGATCTCAAGTATCACGACATACCGACGGTCGCGGCCGAGGCGGTGCGCGCCGCGGCCCGTCTCGGGGCGTGGATGCTCACGGTCCATTCCGCCGGTGGACCAACCATGCTGGAGGCCGCCGCCAACGCGGCGCGTCAGGCCAGCCGGCCGCCGCTCGTGGTCGCGGTAACGGTGTTGACCAGTCTCGGCGACGCGGAGCTCGCGCGCATCGGCGTGAGCCGCGCTCTGGCCGACCAGGTGGAAGCAATGGCCGACCTGGCGACCAATGCCGGTCTCGATGGTGTCGTGGCTTCGCCTCGCGAGGTCGGGCGTCTGCGCGCGCGTCTGGGCTCCGGACCGATAATCGTGACACCCGGCATCCGTGGCGGCGCGGGTGCCGGCCAGAGTGGTAGCGACGACCAGGTGCGGACGCTCAGCGCGGCTGATGCCCTCTCGGCCGGCTCCAGCTATCTCGTGGTCGGACGCCCCATCATCGCGTCCCCGGATCCGCTCGCAGCAGCGCAGGCCATACTGCAGGAAATCAAATGAAGGCTGGCGTAGCCCTCGAGTGTTCTTCTGACTCCTGACTTCTGACTCCTTGGGCCATTCCATATGCATCTGACCCTCTACACCCGACCCGGGTGCCACCTCTGTGACGAGCTGAAGGAAATGTTGCTCCGGATCCGGCCCCAGCAGGCCTTCGAGCTGTCCGAGATCGACATCTCGCGCGAACCGGCGCTCGAGCGGCGGTATGGCCGCGACATCCCGGTGCTGCTCATCGACGGCGTCGAGGCCGCACGGCACAGGATCGCAGAAACCGATCTCAGGCGAAAATTGGAGCAGAGACAGTCAGGCTGAGCCGCGTGTGCGGGGATACTCCCCGCACACGCGCTCCAACGATACCGGTCGGGCGACCGGTCTACTTGGCCGTGACGACGAAGTGCCCGCGCCGGTTGCGCGACCAGCACCCCTCGTGTGAATCAGTGCAGAAGGGCGACTCCTCGCCCCGGCTCACCGTTGCGACACGGTTCGTGGGAACCCCGAGACTCACCAGATAGTCCCTGACCGCGGCAGCGCGACGCTCGCCGAGCGCGAGATTGTACTCGTTGGTGCCACGCTCGTCGCAGTGGCCCTGCACCGTCACCCGCGTGGAACCCCACTGGCGCATCCAGTCGGCGTTGCGCTGCAGCGCGGCCCGCCCGTCGGGCAGCAGCTCCGATTTGTCTAGCTCGAAAAATACCGGGTCGAGCGGCGATGTGCTGTTCAACTCCTCCAGCGACATCCGCGCGAATAACTCCTCGGGCGTCAATGGCGCAGGTGGCGGTGGTGGTGGTGGCGGCGGCGGTGGCGGTGGTGGCGGTGGCGGCGGTGGTGGTGCCGCCGGCGGCGGCGGCGGTGGCTCAGGCGGTGGGTTGTCAGCGCACCCCACCGCACCGAGACCGAGCACCAAGCTCAGGCATACGGCGAGCAGATAGCGATATGCGGACTTCATGTGCGGCGTCTCCTGTCTCCGCGCTCCAGATCGGGTCTTGTTCGCCCTCGGGTTCAGGTGCCGTATCCGAATGGAGCGCCCGTGTGGCCAGAGGTGCAAACCTTGCATGGCCAGAAGTGCACAGCTTACAGAGGAACAGCGAAATCTGTCAATTCACAGTATTTCCAGACACTTCCGCACTTCCGATCCGGCGTTCGAAGAGGCTGATGTCAATCCCTCTCGTCATTCTCGTTATCTCCGTCCGCCGGCTCCTCGAAGTCGCCCGCCGCTTCGTCATCGGCCAGCGCAAGCACGAGCGGCGACAGCTCGGACACCACCAGGGTGGCGCCACACTCGATACAGCTCAG
>JASLOY010000465.1 GCA_030745255.1 Vicinamibacterales bacterium | reverse complement strand
CACACACACACACACACACACACACACACACACACACACACACACACACACACACACACACACACACACACGCACACACACACACACACACACACACGAGCGTGGGTGCCGTGGGGCCTGTCGGTGCCTCGCGGCGGCGGCGGTGCCGGTGCCTGTCGTATCGTGGGACGCGGTGGACGGCGTCGTTTTCCACCCGGTCGACGCGGTGGTGGCCGGAACGACGGCCGGTAGCCGACGGCAGGACCGGTCGGCCGGGCCGAGGCAGGCCTGACCGGCTGCGTCGGTAGCGGACGCGAGCCGCCGAGCGGTGCGGCGGGTCGCGTCGGCGCCGGGCCGATCGGCCGGGATCCTGGTCGCGGACGGGCCGGGGCCACTGGGCGTGCCACGGGGGATGCGGCCATCGGTGCCATCGGTGCCGCCGGTGGCGTCAGAGGCGGTGCCTTTTCCTCGACGCGGAGTTTCAGCATCGACGGAACGAGTCGGCCGGTCGGTGCCGCCGTTTCCTCAGCGGCCGGCGCCGGTGGTTGAGTGGCTGCGGCAGCGGCTGCCGGCTGGGCCGGCGCTGTCGGCGATGCCGCTAGGCGTGCCTCCGGGGCCTCGTCGGCGAGCGCCGCCTCGGACGGTGCCGCTTCTACTGGCGTCGCTTCGGCAGGTGTCGGCGATGGCGCCCCAGGGGGTGCCGTCGAGGCCGCTTCAGCGGATGCATCGCTTGGTGCCGGGCTTGGTGCCGATTCAGGCGGTGTGGCTTCGACGGCGGCCGGTGTCTCGGCCGCGACCGGGGATTCGTCAGCGACTGCCGAGTCTACCGCGTCTGCCGGCGGAGCGAATTGCGGCGCCTTGACGAGGCGCGGTGGGCCCAGTCGCGGTCGTGGCGCGGGTTCCGGCGTCTTCGCGCCCTTCGCGGCCTTACGACCCCGGCTCGTTGAGGCCGATTTTGCCGAGAATAGCGGTCCCGTTGGCAAACTCAGGTCGCGTTCGCGCGCGGTGCGCTCTGCGAACTGCGTGGCGACAATCTCCTCAATCGTGCTCGAGGCGCTCTTTACCTCGATGCCATGCTCGCGTTTGAGCAGGTCGATGACTTCGTGACTCGGGATCCCGAGCACTTCAGCGACCTTGTAAATCCGGATCGTGGCCACGTGTGTCCTTTGCCTTAGCTGCGTGGACCTTCTTCGTCCCCGAGCGCGCTCCCGCTCTCGTCGGTTGACCCCGTCGCCTCTTCACCGTCACCGTTCCCTGCCGCCGTTGACTCTGTGGCGTCGTCATCCTCGCCAGCCGCTGCCAGCGCCGACCCAGTCTCGTCTTGTTGGTCTTCGTCAGGGGGCGCCTCAGTCGGGGGCTCTACTGCGGCGACCGGATCGGGAGGCGGCTCGCCGGGGAGCGGCTCGATGCCGTCCTGGTGCGCCGCCTCGGGGGTGCCGCTGCCCACGGCGCCCCCGGCGGCCATGGTCGCCGCCTCGGCACCCTGTCTCAGCGCTTCTGCCGAGCCCTCGGAAATGCCCAGTACCTCGCTCAGCTCCGTCGCGGTCGCTGAGACCATCCGTTCCACCGTCTCGATGCCGGCGGCGTTCAGCTTTTCGACCATGCCCGCGTCCAGACCTGGTACCGACAATGGCGCGGGTTCGGTGCCAAGCCCGTCAAACTGGGCCTCGACTTCCCGTCGCTTCTCCTCTTCGCTCTTGATGTCAATCTTCCAGCCTGTCAGCTTGGCCGCCAGCCGGACGTTCTGGCCCTTCTTACCGATGGCCAGTGAGAGCTGACGATCCTCGACGACGGCTTCGACGACCCGTTCGGTCTCGTCCACTACCGATACCCGCTGCACGCGCGCCGGGCTGATCGCGTTGGTCACGAAGGTCACGGCGTCTTCCGACCACTCAACGATGTCGATCTTCTCCCCTCGCAGCTCACGAATGATCGCCTGCACGCGGGTGCCCTTCATGCCGACACAGGCGCCGACCGGATCCACCTCGCGCTCGCGCGATGCCACCGCGACCTTGGCTCGATCTCCTGCCTCTCGGACCGCGCCCCGAATGACGACGGTGCCGTCGTAGATCTCCGGTACCTCCTGTTCGAACAACTTGATCAGGAGGACAGGGTCGGTGCGCGACAAAATGATCTGCGGGCCCTTAGTGTTCTTGTTGACGTCCTTGATGATCGCGCGCACGCGGTCCCCGGTCGTGTAGTTTTCGGCGCGTGACTGCTCGCGTCTGGGCAACTGCGCCTCGACGCGGCCGACCTCGACGATGATGTCACCGCTCTCGAACCGTTTGACGAGACCGTTGACCACCTCACCGAGTCGCTGGTTGAACTCGTCGAAAACATTCTCACGCTCGGCCTCGCGGACCTTTTGGAAGATGACCTGCTTGGCTGTCTGAGCGGCGATTCGCCCCAGCACGTCGGTTGGCTTGGGGAACTCGATCTCCATCCCCGGCTCCGCCTCTTCGCCATAGAGCTCCTGCGCCTCTGAGAGCGCGATCTCCGTCGCTGGGTCCGACATTTCTTCGACGATCTGGCGCACGGCGAAGAGCTCGACCTGCCCAGTTTCGTGATTGAACTTGGTCCGCAGGTTCTCGTCCGACTTGTAATACTTCCGCGACGCGGTCAGTACGGCGTCCTCGATGGCCGAGATGATCACGTCTGCCTCGATGCCCTTTTCCTTGGCTAGCACCTCGATGGTCTGTTGCAGCGTGTTGTTCATGTCTGTTCCTCGCGACGGCCCGAGCACCGGTGTCCTAGAACTCCACCTCGAGCCGTGCGCGCGCGACCGCCGTGTCCGGAACCCGACGGGTCGTCTTGCCGTCCTCGATCACGATGATCCGGTCGTCCACCGCAGCGATGCGACCGGACACGAACCGTTGTCCGTCGATTGGCTCCGACGTGACAATCTTGACTCGCCGTCCAACAAACCGCTCGAAATCAGCCAGATGACGCAGCGGGCGGTCGAGTCCGGGTGACGACACCTCCAATGTGTAGGTGTGGTCGAAGGTCACTTCCGCATCGAGGATCGCGCTCACGTCCACGCTGACCTTCGCGCAGTCGGCCACCGTCACGTCCTCGCCGTTCCCGTCGGTGTCTGGCCTCGCCGGCACCGCCGGGCGGTCGATGACAATCCGCAGCACCCAGCCGATGGACTCGCGGCGGAACTGCAGGTCGAAGAGCTCGAGCCCCTGGCTGCGTGCGACCCGATCGGCGATTGACCGCACTTCGCCGAGACGATCGTTTCGCGACTCGGTCACAGCGAGGGCCCGCCCGAAAAACAAAAAGCGGGCCAAAACGCCCACTATCGTCCATCAACGCGAACGTAACCGTACAACTATAGCACGGGAGCCGGGGGCCTTGGAACAGACGCCGCAGGGATGCCAGACGCCACGGCCGCTGGTCCGTGCGGAGCATGACGGGGCCCCATTGGCGCCTGGTCAGTGGCCCGAACCTGGTGGCTAGCGGTCCGTGGTGAAAGTCCTTCGTTATAGGGATCGACACGATCGATCCTGCGTACTACACTGTCGCGTATGGCTATGGGGA
>JASLOY010000464.1 GCA_030745255.1 Vicinamibacterales bacterium | reverse complement strand
AACGGCACGTTTGTCGGCATCCGGATTGAAGCGATCGGCGCCTATGACATGACGCCCGGCCGCCCCTACCACCCGAAGGGCGAGGCGAACGGCTACGTCGTGACGCTGGGCGGCAAGCGGCTCTTCTTTTCAGGGGTGGGGGAGTGTGTGCCTGAGTTGCAGGAGCTGCGGAACTTCGACGTCGCGTTCATGCCGATGAACCTGCCCGTCGACCGCATGCGCCCGATACCGGTGGCCGAGTGCGTCAAGACCTTCAAGCCGAAGGTCGTGTATCTGAATCACTACGACCAGCCGTACACCCCGGTGGCTGACCAATCCGCAGGGGAACCCGCCGGCCGACGCGCAGGACACGCCGGCTACGATTCGCGCGTTCCGTGACGCGATCGCGGATGAAGGGATCGAGTTCCGCGACGCCGGCTGGTATCCACCCCGGTCCGCGCGGTAGCAGTGCACTGAAACACGCCCGCGTGGGGTTCGGGGCGGAGCCCCGTCTGAGTAACAGCGCGGAAAGTGAATGTCCACGGTCGCCCGCTGGCGACGCGCGGCCGTGCACCTGCGGTCGAGCGGCAGTGAGCGCCCAAAGCCTGAAGCCAGCAGGCTGGCGTTCTTCAGCAGCCTGCTAGAACCGAAACAGGCGGTTCAGCTTGATGACGAACGCGCGGTTCTCCAGCTCCGGGAACCGCGGAACGAGCGTGTCCCGCTGGTCGGTGTAGACGACGAACAGCTCGCTGCCCGGCTGATACTCCCATCGCAGCCGGACGTTGGTCGAGAGCGACTCGGCCGCCGAATTGTATTGCAGCAGGGCGCTGACGAACGCGCGCGGGCTGACGGTGAAGGTCGTCCTGGTGCCCACGAGGGTCGTCGTGAACGCGCCGGCCGGTACGTCGACCCAGTTGACCGAGACGGCCGGTTCGACCGACAGGCGGGAGGCGAGGCCGACCCGGCCCCGGCTGAGCTCGACAGTCGTCTTGTCGCCCCCGAAGAACCTGCCGTGCGATGCCGAGACGGCGCCGGAGAACGGCCGCTGGCTCCCGAATGAGTAGGAGACGCGGGTGTCGGCGAAGCTGTAGCCGCCGACCGGAATGGTGACGTCGGTGGCGATGTCGAACGGCTCGTCGAGAAACTCGTAGCTCTGTGAAGCCTGGGCCAGGAACTGGTCGCTGTTCTCCAACTCGATCCCGAACGCGCCGGTTGCGATGCGGGTCTCGATCCGGCCGTCACCGTTGGAGATGTAATCGAAGTTGCCCTCCCAGGAGAGCTTTCGCACGGAGGCGATGCCGCGGGGGCGCGGGCTGAATCGGGCCGACGCGAAGCTGCGCTGGAAGTCAGTCCGACGGAGAAAACCGACCTCCGGGTTGAAGTGCTCGTCGACGACCAGCCGCTCGACCTGCAGCCCGTACCGGTCACCGTTGTAGTCGAACTGCCCGCGATAGCTCAGGTCGCCGCTGTCGAGGCCCGGGGTCTCGGTGCGGGCGAGATAGGTGTTGAGGTTGACATTGTCGTAGAACCCGAACGTGCCGTCCATGCCGTAGGCCTGGTTCGACCCGTCGCTCGCGAGCGCCACCGAGCGGTGGGTGACCATGGCGCCGATGCTGCTCCGCCGCAGGATGTCACGTTTGATGCGGACGACGGCGAAGTTCGTCGAGCGAGCGCCGGAGACCGGTTCGCCACCGGTTCGGATGTCGAGCACCCCGACACTGAACGGGCCCACCTTTCCGGTCAGTCGTCCCCCCACCTCGATCGGGACGGGGCGGCCCTCCTCGAGACCGATCCGGCGGCTGAAGAAGAGGATGGGGGTGTTGCTGCCGCCGCCACCGGAGCCGCCCACCCGCAACCCGAAGCCGCGGCCGCTGAAGCCGCGGCCGCCGCCGAAATCGAAGATGCCTTGCCCCTCGAGAAAGAACTCTCGCTTCTCGGGAAAGAACAGGCTGAACCGGGTCAGGTTGACCTGCTGCTCGTCCACCTCCACCTGCGCGAAGTCGGTGTTGTAGGTAACGTCGGCGGTCAGGCTCTGGGTGACACCGTACTTGACGTCGACGCCGACGTCGCCGTCGAACTCATTCGTCGTGGGCGGGCTGGCGAGCCGGTCGGTCGTCAGGTCGGAGATGACATACGGTTTGACCTCGATGTTGCCGGTCCTGGACGGCGCTTCCACGTCGACGAGCGTACCGGCGACCGACAGCTGCATGATGCCCGAGAGCCCCCGCGACGCAGGGACGGCCGTGAGATACGAGGTCTCGTTCTTCCACCGGACGATGCGCCGCAGGTTGACGCCCCAGGTCTGCGCCGCGCCAGGCCGGAATCGGAGCGACTTGAAGGAGATGGCCATCTCGACGGTCCATCCTTGTGCGAAGCGCGCGGTCCTGACGTCCCAGACGCCGTTCCAGTCGCGGTTCATGTTGCCCTCGTCGGTGATGTGCCCGTCGAACATGCCCCCCAGCGGGTTGGTGTGAAACATGTAGCCGTTCCGGCGGTCGTAGAACGTGTCCAGGACCACCGCGAAGTTCTCGTTCTGAAAGATCCCCAGGTTGTCCCGTCGCATCTCGTTCGCGACCATCCGTTCCGGTTGCGAGTCCCAGCAGCGGGCGGCGACGTAGAGCGTGTCGTCGTCGTAGAAGATCCAGGACTCGGTCGCCTCGGTGGCGGGCGCGCCCTCGTCCGGCTCCTGCTGGATGAACCCGCCGACCGCTTCGACGGACTGGTAGACGCCCTCGTCGAGCCGGCCGTCGAGCGAGATCGGCTCTCTCACCCGCGTCGCCCGCATCGTTGCCCGGCCGCGAGCGTCACGTGCCACCATGGCCGGTGGTGGCGGCGGTGGGGGGCCGTCGATGGTGATGCCCGAGCCGAGCGCAAAGCCCGCCCGTCCGGTCAGCGCCTCACCCGATGGGGAGGGGCGGTGGGCCGGTCGGGCTCGGTGAACGGCGTCGCCGAGGACACGTCCGACGGCGGGAGCCCCGGCGAGCTGCGCCGCCAGGTCGTCTTGTAGCGCGAACAGATGCGTCAGCTCGCCGTCGACGAGCGCAGGCCGGACGACCCGGTCCGTCTCGAGATCGGTCAGCAGCGCCGTGATCCGGACCCGGGTGCCGATCCTCTCGTAGGTGCCCTCGATGATGCGGGTCGCGCCACGCTGCTCGGCGGCTGCGACGGAGGGCGCGCGCACTCCGTTTCCCAGGGTCGTGGCCAGCGCCTCGGCGATGCCTGTTCCGATCCAGTCGTCGTCGGGGTCCCCGCCGACGTTGGTGAAGGTGACGACGACGAGCGGCGACGCCTGAGGGGCGGCGGAGGCGGGCTGCGCGGCGCCGAAGACCGCTCGTGGCGTGACGACCAGCGCCGTCAGGACGGCGCCGGCGATGAGACGGATAATCATGGACGCAACGCTGGTGTCGCTCTCTAGCAGCCCGTGGTGAAACCCCGCGCTGCACCGAGAATGGCGATGCGCCCGGCTGACAAGGCGCGCCGAGGGAGAATACCGGCCTGTATTCGACCGAGAAGCAACGCCGTCAGCGGGGATGCAGCGCCGTT
>JASLOY010000463.1 GCA_030745255.1 Vicinamibacterales bacterium | reverse complement strand
ACCGGCCCGGAGTTGTTCCACTGTCAACGGCCCGAGCCGGAGCGACCCACCGGTGACCACGTCTCGCTGCCCCCGGGTGAGTCCAGTCGCCGGAGGCCAGCCCCAGGGGTTCATCGACAGCCCACCGCTGAACACCCAGGTAAACGTCACCAGGCCAAACACGAGCCCCGTGTAGTGGTGCCATCGCATGAGGCCGGCATACGGTGAGTGTGACGGCCCGTGCCGGAGCCGGTAGGTCTTCGCGGCTGCGACCCTCCACAGTCCCCACACCAGACCGGACAGACACAGCACGCACCCGACGACCGACAGCCAGATTACGAGGTCGGCCCACAGCGCCCCGCGAGCCCGGAGCGGTGTGAAATACAGCCAGTGGAGCACCGCGCCCAGATAGCCCCACCGGCGGCTCTCCCGGGTCGTCTGCATGACCGGCTCACCGGTCCGGTCCGACACGTAGAGCACCGAGTCGGCCGCGTCGCCCAGACGCACGCGATGGAGCGGAAAGAAGGCCCGGCTCTGCAAGGTCCACTGGTCGGGGTCGCTCAGCCTCGCGCCGTACCGCACGGTCGCGGCATGCTCTGGCGCGAAGCGGCGAGCGATGGCCATGGCCCCTTCTGCGTCGAGCGCGGCGAGCACCTCACCGGTGTCGGCATAAACCGTGGTCCAGCCGCTGCCGCCAGCCAACCGATAGACCGGTCGGTCCCCGAGCATCCCGACCAGGATCTGCCGCGGCGTCACCCCGACCCGCGCAACCGCCTCGCTGACGCTAACCCGCGCCTGGGACAGATCGAGCGCCGGCAGACGCGACGCCTTCTCCTCGGTCGTCAGGGTCGGCATCCCGGCATACATCATGACGATGCCGGAGGCGAACCAAGCCACGAACAACAGGCTACAGGCGATGCCCAGCCAGCGATGCGTGTAGATGAGGAGACGGCGCCAGAACACCCATGAGGCAGACACGGTCGCGTGGACTACTCGACACGCAGAAAGACGATCTCCGAGCGCCCCCCGGTACCGTGGCTGAGCGACCGCTCGGCGATGACGTCTTCGTTCCAGACCAGGGCGAACCCATCGCCTATAGGCTCGATTGCCGGGATTCGAGACGCGGTCGTGTTGTCGGTCAGCCTCCGCGGCGCCGCGAGCGGGCTTCCGTCCGGCTCGAACGCTTGGAAGTAGATTTCGCCCTGGCCGTCGTGATCGTCAGACCAGGCCAGCCCGACCTGCTGCCCGTTCCAGCCAAGGTATGCGCCAACCGACTCCCCTGACGAGTGCGTCACGCGATGGAGGCCCGCATCGATGCCGGCCGCCAGCTGGTCGCTCGCCGCAGCGAACAGGTAGATCTCCTCGTTGCCGTCCCGCTCGTCGAACCACGTCAGTGCGGCTGTCTCGCCGGCCAGCACCAGGTCCGGGTACTTCGACGCGAAGCCGTCGTCCTCGGTCAGGCGCACAACGTGGCGCCCGTCGCGCGACACCCGGACCAGAAACAGCTCCTCCCGCCGGGTATCGACCGCGGCGTCGAACACCACCCAGGCCCACCCGTCGTCATCGAGCGTCGCGTTGAGGTTCCAGGTCCTGTCTCCGGCGGTGGCAACCCGCTGCGGTGCCGTGACCCTCTGCCCCGACGGGTCCAGCCAACCCACCCAGACCGCCCACCGCCCGGGTCCCTCTTCCTGGAGCCATGCGCAAAACAGGGTCTCGCCCATTACGAGCACGAGCGGGTTGCGCGTACTGCCCTCATGCTCGGACAGCGGATGCGCCCAGCGACGCGTGCCGTCGGCCGTCCAGCGCCCGACACGGGCTCGGAGCCGACCGGTGGCGGCCCGGTCGTACCAGGCCACGACGATGTCGTCGCCGAGCAGCTCGACGTCTGCCTCATAGGACCGCTCGGGGTTATCGGTCAGACGCAGCTCCGGGCCGGTCGGACGGCCCCGGATGTCGACCGCGCGCGCATAGATCTCGGCATTGCCATTGCGGGTGTCGTACCAGGCGGCGACCAGGCCCGACTCTCCGGCCGCCAGGCTGACCTCGTAGGCGCCCCGGCCACTCTGGCTGATCTGGATCGCCTCGGAAACCGGCGTGGACTGTGCGTGGAGGACTTGGCGAGCGCCGCTGCCCACGGCAACGAGCGCGCACGCCGCCACCGTGCGCAGCAGATGCGAAGGCATCATCTAACCGTGCCGTCGCCTGAGCCGCCAGGCAAGCAACAGACCGATGACCGGCACGCCGACCCGCACGGCATCCCACGCATCCCCGCGTCCGATCTGCCCTGGCGCGGTTGGTGACGGTGTCTGCTCGCGGCGTTCCTCCATACGGAAGCCTTCGAGATTTTCGGTGTAAGCCGTGGGTGCGACTTCGTTCCGTCGCACAAACGCTTCCAGCGACCGGGCCGCGGTCTCGATGTCGGTGCCGATCGCCTCTTCCATCGCGGCGCGGAACTGCTCGAGCGCCGGAACCGGCACTCCGGACCGCGCGCCTTCCTCGAGCACATACGCCAGGAGACGCGCATTCCCGCAGGTGTGCTCGGCACATCCCACGCCGTGAGTGTTGACGCTCTCGACGTATTCGGCCAGCAGTCTGGCCCGGGTCTCGTCGTCCGCCGCCCAGTACTCCTTGCGAATCGTCTCGACCATGCGGGCCGCGATGTCCTGGAACGCGAATGGCGAGTTGGCGTCGAAGAACGCGCCCAGGCCCAGATCGTGCTTGTCTTCCACGTAAACGGCGAACGACTCCTGCCACATCGCGTCATCGACCACGTCGGTCACCGTCGCATCCCACCCCCAGAGATACTCGACAAAGGCGCTCATCTCGCCCGCCCCCGCGTAGCCTTCCCGCTGCATCCCCTCGATCCAGGTCGGATTGACATAGCGCGAGCGGAACTCGGCCCCGATGAACCGATCGATCGGCGTCATCTCCGGCCGACCAGGGTCACGCGTATTGGTAACGACCATCTCGGGCGTCTCGCCGTCGATGTTGCGCACTGCCGCGGCAAGCCCCCCCATATACATGAAGAAGTCGTCGTTATCGAGTGCCCCGTACAGGGTGGTCGAGCTCGAGTGCACGACCTTCTCGGTGCCGGAGAGCACCATCCGGAAAACGTCTTCCATCGGCTCGCCCCAGAACCCGTTCCCGAACCCGTGCCCCATCTTCGCGAGATACTCGTCGGCCATCGGCGCGTCGCTGTCCCAGCTGCCGCTCGCCGCGGCGATCCCCGACGTGTTGAGGTTGTAAGTACCCGGTGGCTCGTCGAAGATGCGGACGCCGGCGCGCCGGTCCGCGTCCTCCTCATCGTAGCCGCGCTCGATCAACGTCGCCTTCGTGCTCAGGTAGTGCCGCCGGACATAGTTGTCCGCCTCTTCGATCATCTTGACCAGCTGGACCGCCCGATCCATCAACATCGTGACGTTGTTGAACATCCCTTCGGCGGCCGAGGCAATCACGATGTCGACCCGGGGACGCCCGAGCTGACCTTGCGGGACCACCTCCACATCAACGACCTTCCCGCGTGCGTCCCAGACGGGCCGGGTGCCCAG
>JASLOY010000462.1 GCA_030745255.1 Vicinamibacterales bacterium | reverse complement strand
GACTGGGAGTCAGAGTCAGAGTGAGGGTGCGTGCTGTTGCTTTCAGTTTCAATGTGGGCAGCGAACGATTTAAGTTCGAATGGGGGGGAGATGATGTTCTTCGTGATGATGTTCTGCGAGTCCATGTTCGAGACGTAGACGCGGCCATCGGCCGGGTTGACCGCGACGTTGAACAGGACGGTGCCGACACCGGTCGCTACCCCGACTTCGACGGGAGGATCGACGGTGGCGTCGAGCGTGAAGAGGTCGCGGTCTGGCAGACTGAGACGCACTCGTGGCGTCCAGTCGCGTTGCTGGTCGTCGAGCCACCGACCGTCGTCATACTTGAGAATCACACCGGCCGGCCGCGCCGGCACGCCAGCATGGTTGCGGGTCGGCTCCGGCATGCCCGGAGCCTCGAATCCATCGTTGATCAGGGCGGTGTACCGGGGACCGTCGTCGACGGCCATGGTGGGCAGCACGGTCGTTTGGTTCCCCGAGTGGAAGCCCGCGACGTAGACGCGCCGGCCGTCCGGACTGGCGGCAAGGCCGCGGGGCGTATCGGCAAACAGCGTGATGATGTCCGGGGTCGCTTCGAGATCCGCCGCGTCGAAGACCCACACATCGGCCCGGCCGACACCTGGCGTCTGGAGCTCCGGGTCGCCCGGCCGATTCTGGCCACGATGGGCGGTCGTCACGAAGATCTTGTCGTGGTTCGGACCGGCGACGACGATATCCCGCGGCTCGTCACCGACGAGCAGGGTCTGGCGCACGAAGGGTCGTTCGGGAGACGACACGTCGACGACCGACACGCTGTCGGAGAGGTGATTGACGACGTAGATCTCCGTCCCGCCTCGGACAGCGATCGCGACCGGTTCGAGCCCGACGACGATCTCGCTCAGCGGGGAGAGCCCGTCGGGAGCGACCCGGAAGATCTCGACCCGATTGTCTGGCGTGTTTGCCGCGAACAGCAAGGTGCGGGAGGGCGACAGGGCCAGCGGACGCACCTGGCCAGACTCGAAGTTGTAGAAGGCGGGCTGAGCCGGCACCGGAGCGGCGGTGGCCAGCAGTCCGACTGCGAGCAACAGCGCCCAGGTCAGCAGGTTCCTCACGCGAACACATCCAGCGTGGGGAAGTCGCCTCTTAGAATCGTTCGGGTGTCGACGTGGCCCATCCACTTGTCGATCATCGTGGCGTATACCCGCCGGAAGTCAGTCGTGAACTTCAGATTTCCGTCGTCGTAGCCAGGGAGGTCGTCGAGATCGGTCAAGCTGGGATAGGCGCCGTAGAGCCCACCTGTGACCGGCTTTCCGATAATGAACATCGGGCCGGCGGTGCCGTGGTCCGTACCGGCGCTCGAGTTCTGCTCGACGCGTCGCCCGAACTCGCTGAACACCATCATCGCGACATCGTCGGCACGACCGATCCGATCCATGTCTTCGAAGAAGCCCCGGAGCGAATCGCCCAGCCCCAACAGAAGCCGATCGTGCGAGGCCGCTTGCCGTGAGTGGTGATCGAACCCGCCGTAGTTGACATAGTAGAAGCGGGTCGGTAGGCCGCCGGCAATCAGGGCGGCGACCGTGGCGAGGTTCGTCTGCTGCCCCACCTCTTCGCCGTAGTCCACCGGGGTCGAATAGCTGCTCACGGCCTCGCGCACCAATGCCGAGCCTGTCGCAGCATTTCTCGTGATGCCCTCGAGGAAACCCAGAACCCGCTCATCTGGATCCGGCATCTTCGCACCCAGCTCTTCAGCCGCCATCAACGTCATGTCGGTGCCCTGACGCCGGAAACTCTCCGGGTCACTGAAGACCACCGGGGAATGCACCTGGGCCCGCACCGCATTCGACATCTGGGTGCTGACGTTGACGATGAAGTTCTCCTGCTGGGTTGGCCGAACGGCGTCGGCCGTAAGTCCGACCCAGCCGTCCGAGCTGGCTGCGTTCGGCGTGGCCGAATGCCAATAGTCCATCGACGTGAAGTGCGAGAAGCTGGGATTGGGATAGCCACATCCGTTGACGATCGCGACGAGGCCATCTTCATACAAGCGATACAGGCCACCAAGTTTCGGATGGAACCCCAACTCGTCGTTGATCTGGCTCACCGCGTCGGGAGGAATCCCGAGGGATGGACGCCGTCTGTAGTACTCGTCATTGCGATACGGCACAACGGTGTTCAAGCCATCGTTGCCGCCGGTTAGCTCGAGCACCACCATGATTCGATTGGGATGGGTCTCCTGCCCACTGGCCAGCGCCTGCATCGCCACAGCCGTGGAGGAGTCCCGGAAGACCAACGGAAGGGCAGCCGTCACGCCAAGGCCGTACAGGCCCTGGCGCATGAAGTCACGCCGGTTGCATGCACGGTCGCGGTAGAGGGTGTTCTTGGCCATCTCTGCGTCTCCTGTGCTCTTTGATATAGGTTTTGTCGCGGAACACCGCCGTGCTGTGGCGGCTCCGCTCAAGACAGCTGATACTCCGCCATACCCATCAGAACGAGGAGCGTCTCCCGCAACGATGTCTCGAGCGTCGACTGCCCGAAGTCGATTGTGTCCGACCCTACACTGCGGGTGAGCACGTCGATGAGGACCTGGCGGCGGCTCTCGTTCAACCGCGTGCGCAGGAACCGGTGGATGAAGTAGTCGACCACCGCGTCGACCCGGGCCAGCCCGGTCCCGCGGGTCATCGCCACCAGGTCGATCTCGGCCACGGTGAGCGGGATCGCCGGCGACAGCGCACGGGCTCGGGCTTGCCCCGCCGGGATGGCATAGCCCCGTTCCCACCCTCGTTGCTCCCGCTCCTGCTCCGGATTGGGAGCCACCACCCTCGCATCGGTCCCCACCTCCACCGTCTGACCGGCGGCACGCGCGCTGGCCGCCCGCCGCCGCATCGGCGCATCGGCTTCGTCGTACGATGCGGGCGCCTCACGCGGTGTCCGTTGCCACTTTCTCGGCACCGGCATGTCGGCGAGCACCGGGCTCATCCCGGTCGTATCGATACACCCCATCCGACCGCATCGGCTCTGGGTAGCGAAGGTGGTGGTGTTCAGGTTGGGCTCTAGCTCCGGGAAGAAGACGCGCTTGGCGAAGTTGGCCCGCGCGAGCACCGTCGCGGGGTTGATCCATGCCGGGCCGCCCTCCCAGCCGGCGACGTTCGGCGGGTTGAACGGCTCCTGGCCGAGCGCCTGAGTCGTGAATCTGGTGTTCGGCGTCCCAGGCACCTCGCGTACCCCCAGCTTCTTGTAGGTAGAGACCACGAGGTGGATGGGCGACTTGATGTGCGTCGCGTAGGAGGCCGAGCTGTAGAAGTCCCGCGACAGAAAGATCGTCTTCAACAACGGCTTCAGTTCGTAGCGCGCGTCTCGCAGCACGGCGGCCAGCTCGACCTGGAGCTCGGGAGACGGGTCTTCACGCACGAAGAACCGATAGATCTTCGGCGCCATGAACCCGGCCGTCACCTCCTGCTGCAAGATCAGGTCGACGACGTCCTCGCCGCGGAAATTACCGGTCTGCCCGAAGATGGTCTTCTCACCGTAATCGTGTGCGTCGGGTCTGAAGAC
>JASLOY010000461.1 GCA_030745255.1 Vicinamibacterales bacterium | reverse complement strand
CGATCAGCCCAAACGGGCGGCGTTCTTCCGACATGGTCGCGGCCCGATCGGCGGTGGCCTCGACCGGATACCAGACATCTGCCATCATCACGCGCTGCGTTCCGCCGAAGCCTTCTGGGGCGACGCCCACAATGGTGAATAGTCGTTCTTGAAAGACGATGGACGTGCCTACGACTTGCCGGTCCCCGCCGAAGCGACGCTGCCACAAGCTGTGACTGATGACCGCCACCGGTTCGGAGAGAGCTCCTGTCTCGTCAAACGCTCGCCCCAGAAGGGGGCGCACCCCGAGCACACCAAAATAGTCCGGGGAGACCTGCTCGGCGGTCAGCATCTCGGACCGGTCTTCCCCACGGAGCAGTCCGCCGGCGCCTTCGACCGCCGTCAAGCCGGAGAAGGCCCGGCTGTCCTCACGCAGCCGTTGGTAGACCGGGTATGAGAATGTCTGTCGCGGATTTCTGTCGTCCGCCGCAAACACGCGCACCACCCGACCAACGTCCGAGAATGGCAATGGACGCAACATGGCGCCATCGACCAGACTGAAGATAACGGAATTAACGCCGATTCCCAGCGCCAGCGAGAGCAGAGCGACAACGGTGAAACCGGGATGCTTGATCAGGATTCGCAGGCTGAAGCGGAGGTTTGGGAACATGGCTCTCAAGGGTACACCGCGGCGCCCGACTGCGAGCGAAGGTCTTGAACGGCGCTGTTCAAGCGTGGTCCAGGATGGCGGCGCGCGCGGCGTTCTCTACTATCAACGGATCCGCACCCACGAAGGTTCGCTCAATAGACGAGATCTCAGACGCTCGGATGCAGTCCGGTATACTTGGCCAGGTCCCAAATCGCCATGGCACTCAGTCCAGGCACCAACCTCGGCCCCTACCGTGGCCACAACTACGAACGACCTCGGGATCGATCACGGACCACAGGGAGGATCACATGAACGACGGCACCCGCAGGGATTTCATGCAACAGGCGGCGGCGTTGAGCGGCGGTATCGTCGCGGGGGCCGTACCAGCACTAGCCGCGACGTCACGCCAGGCAACCTCGCAGACCGAGTCTCGCCCGATGTCGAAAACCTCGAAGCTTCGAGACCTGCTGCGGAGGCCCGACATCACGGTCGTGCCCGAAGCCCACAGCGTGTTCGCCGCCAGATTGGCCGAGATCAACGGGTTCGAGGCGATCTATGTCGGCGGCAACATGATGGCCGCGATGTATCTCGGGGTCGAGGACTGGGGCTTGATTCAGACGAGCGAGCTGGTGGACATCGGGGGGCGCATCGCCGGCGGTGTGTCCGTTCCCGCGATCGTCGACGCCGATCAGGGCGGCGAGACGTCGCTCAATGCGTACCGCGCTGTCCAGGCCTATGAACGAGCCGGCATCGCCGCGTTCCACGTTGAAGACACGCTCAACCCGAAACACATGGGCGAGGGCCGCAGCGAGCTCATGCCCCTGGACGAAATGCTTCAGCGGATCTCGGCGGCTGTCGATGG
This sequence comes from Vicinamibacterales bacterium, assembly GCA_030745255.1. Taxonomy (GTDB): domain Bacteria; phylum Acidobacteriota; class Vicinamibacteria; order Vicinamibacterales; family UBA8438; genus NP936. Next base: position 2,047 of record JASLOY010000461.1, on the reverse strand, counting down.
GCGATCGGATCAGGATTTCGTGATCGTGTGCCGCACCGACTGTTTGATCCTCGGTCCGAATCGCGGTGAGACCGATGAGGCGATTCGCCGTGGCGTCGCGTTCGCCGAGGCGGGCGGCGACGCCTTCTTCGTGGTCGGCATGCGACCCGAGCAGGCCGAGCGGATTGCGCGTGAAGTTCCGCTGCCTCTCATCTCGCTCAACATCCCCGTGCCCGAGGCTCGCGACGCGGGTGTCAGGGTGGCCATTCACGCCGTGCAGGTCTATCAGCCCGTCATGAAGCTGTACGAGACGATGATTCTGGGGCTCAAGGAAGAGGGTCGGTTTCCGAGGCAGGAACGCCTCTCCCAAGAGACTTCGGCACAGGTGATGCGAACGGCCGAGTATCAGAGGCTTGCCGAGCAGTGGAGCGAGATCCGTCGCTGAAGGGCGCCACGTTCGGCAAGGCTGGCAAGGTGGAGGTGTGTCAGGCCAGAGAGACCACGATCGGTTCACTGTCGGCGGCAATGAGAAATGAGAGAGGACGAGAGATGAGCGGAAGAATTCGATACGTTGTGGCTCTCGGTGCCGGCCTGTGCTTCGGTCTGGTCGCGGACGCAGCCGGCGCACAGGGCGTGAGTGGACCTTCACTGGCCGAGGCGAAGCAGGCGTTGGCTGCGACTGAAGCGGCGGCTATCGAGATGGGCGTCGGTCTCAGCTGCGCGGTTGTCGACTCGCGAGGCGCGCTCGTGGCGCTGGCACGCATGGACAGCGCTCGGTACTTTACTGCGGACGTGGCAGTGGGTAAGGCACGGGCATCGGCGGCATTCGGCGCACCGTCGGGCGGGCTGACCAGAATCGGCTCGCTGGGGCTGGACAGCGTCATCGAAGGGGGCAAGATGTTGTTCCTTCAGGGAGCCGTCCCGATCGTGAAGGATGGCCAGCCAATAGGCGCCCTTGGGTGCAGCGGGGCAGCGGCGCAGCAGGATGAAGATGCGGCCACCGCCGGTGTAGCGGCGATGCAGTAGAGCGCACGCCGTCTCTCGCGAGCGGCGGTACTACGCGGGATTCTTCGACCGCCGATGCTAGGATCCAGGAGAGGGGAGACCGGTGGCTCCCCCGAGGGGAGGATCACATGTGTCATCGAGCCGTTTCGTTCGTGAGTGTCGGTATCGTGCTTGTCGCGCTCGTGTCGTCTGGAGCCGGCCTCGCGGCTGGTCAGCAGGTGACGACCGAATGGGGGCAACCGGACCTGCGCGGGATCTGGGACTTCCGCACCATCACGCCGTTTGAGCGGCCCGAGGAGCTTGGTGACCAGGCGTTCTTGACCGAAGAAGAGGCGGCGAACCTCGAACAGGAAGTCGTCGACCGCAACCAACGACTGGCGGATCGCCCTGCCGAGCGGACGACAGCCGCCAATCAGGTGGACAGACGAGACGACGGGTCTCCCGGCTTTTACAACAACTTCTGGCTGGATCAGGGGACGAGCACCGTCGGGACGCGGCGCACCTCGTTGATCATCGATCCATCGAACGGGCGGGTCCCCGACATGACCCCAGGCGGTCAAGCGCGGGCCGATGCCAGCCGGGATTATCGGCGGGACCATCCTGCGGACTCCTGGCTGGACCGGACCACGTCGGATCGGTGTCTCTTGGGCTTCAACGCCGGTCCCCCGCTCAGTCCGGGGGGCTACAACCAGAACCTTCAGATCTTCCAGACGCCGGACCACGTCGCTCTGCTGACCGAGATGGTCCACACGGTGCGTGTCGTGCCGCTCGATGGGCGGCCGCCACTCGGCGACGAGTTTCGCCTGTGGTCGGGCGATGCCCGGGGCCACTGGGAGGGCAACACCCTGGTCGTCGAGACCGCCAACTTCAACACCGACAGGCGATGGAGGAATACCACGCCGAGACTGACGCTGGTGGAGCGGTTCACCCGGATTGACGCCGACACGCTCGAATACGAGTACACGGTGACAGACCCCGAGACGTGGACGCGGTCGTGGACGGCGTCGATTCCGTTGCGGCGCACGGACGTACCGATGTTCGAGTACGCCTGCCACGAAGGGAA
>JASLOY010000460.1 GCA_030745255.1 Vicinamibacterales bacterium | reverse complement strand
CGACCCAACCCGCGGACGGCGTTGTTCTCCCGCATCAGCCGCTGGGTGTTCTCGTGGGCGACGAACTCGACCGAGGCTGGAAACTCGACGTTCCCGTCCACATGGTCGAAGTGCGCGTGCGTGTTGATGATCGTCGTGATCGGGTTCGAGGTCAGCTCGCCGATCTTGTCGATGAGCGGCTGCCCCCAGCCCGCGAGCTTGGTGTCGACGAGGACGACACCGTTGCCAGTCACGAACGCCGCCGAGTTGCCGCCCCCACCGCGGAGGACGAACAGGTTGTCCTCGAGTTGCTCGACCTCGACGTTCATCTGACCGCCGCGTTGACTGGCCACACCGACCACAGACAGCGCGCCGATCAGTACCAGCGCGCCGAGTACCACTTCTCTTCTCATGCCATGCCTCCGGGAAAGAAGACCCGTTGAACGAACCAAAATGTTCCGGCCGCCATCACCACGATGGAGCCGGCAAAGGCGAGCCGGCGGCCCGCCACGTCGCTGCGCGCCCGTAATGCCATCAACGCCGCCGAGACGACCACCGCCACCGCGATCTGCCCGATTTCCACACCAAGATTGAACGAGAACAGCGACCAGCCCAGAGCCCCGCTCGGCAACCCCATCTCCCGCAACACACTGGCAAACCCGAAGCCGTGTATCAACCCGAACACCAGCGCTATCCAGACACGCATGTCGCGGCCGGTTCGCACCAGCAGGTTATCGGCGCCGACGTAGACGATGCTGAGCGCGATAATTGGCTCGACGACGTTGCCAGGCGGTGTCACGACGTTGAGCACCGCCAGCGCCAGCGTCACGCTGTGTGCCACGGTGAAGGCGGTGATGACCATCAGCAGACGTCGTAGTGCTCCGCCGAGCAGCAACAGACCGACCAGAAACAGCAGATGGTCCGGCCCGATGAGGATGTGGTGCACACCCTGGGGCACGAACTTCTGGATGACGGCGAGCGTCCCCTGGCGGCTGCCAACGAAATACTCGTGACTGGTCTCGTCCCCACCGAGAATCGCCTGCGCGTTCAGCTCTCCGTCATCGTAGAAGTTGACGAATGTCTGATGCGCCGGATCGTAGGGAAACAGCACAGCCGCCACATCGACGACACCGGGCGCGCGGCCCAGGTCCACACGGCCACGCAGGCTCACCGACTGCCGCTCTGGCAACGGCTCGGGGTTCGCCCAGGTCTCCACGATCTCTAGCCGCCCATCGACGGAAATGTGAAGCCTGTCCAGAAGCAGTGCCGCCAAACGGTCGGCACGCGGCCCCAGCGCAGTCGGGTCCAGCACCCGATCAGGCGGCTGGAGCCCAAGCTCATAGGCCACGTCGAACACATGAAGTACGACTTCGACGTCGATCGACGTCGCCTGGACGCGCACATCGACGAAGCTGAACGGTGCCGGGTGCGCCGCCGCGGGCGTCGCCCCGCCCAGCACGGCGAGCACGCCCACAAGCGAACCCAGCGGCCCAACTGTCCGTTTCATAAGGCCCAATGGTATCGCACGCGCTCCCTTGACGCCTCCGCGACCGAAGATACTGCCCGCGCTCGCGCTTGTGGCCACACAAGGGCCTATACTTGCCAACAATCGCCGTTGTTTACGTGAAGGAGGAGCTGTCATGCGCACAGTACTGACGCGCCGTCGGGCAATGCAATGTCTCGCCGCGCTGGCGCCGGCTTCGATGCTGACGACCGCGGCGACTGCTCGCGCCGAGGCCGCCAGCGGAATCGGCGCCTCGGCGCTCGCCCAGAACGCCGACATCGGCCCCCTCGCCCTCGACGCGCTGCCCGACGGGATTCGCTCGCGGTTCGTGGACAACATCAACGGCCTGCGCATCCATGTGCTCGAGGCCGGGTTCGAGGGCGGTCGGCGACCGGGGCTGCTCTTGCTCCACGGCTTTCCCGAGCTGGCCTACAGCTGGCGCAATGTGATGGTGCCGCTCGCCGAGGCCGGCTATCACGTCTTCGCACCTGATCTACGGGGCTACGGCCGCACGACCGGCTGGGACGACGACTACGACGGCGACCTTGCCTCGTTCAGACGGCTGAACGTCGTCCGCGACGCGCTGGGGCTGGTTTCCGCCTTCGGGTATCGCTCGCTGTCGGTGATTGGCCACGACTTCGGCTCGCCGATCGCCGCCTGGTGCGCCATCGTGCGGCCGGACGTCTTCACATCTGTCGCGCTCATGAGCGCCCCGTTCGGCGGAACCGCGCGACTGCCGTTCGACACGGCCAACAATCCGCCGCGCCCGTCGTCCCCGGGTCCCAACCTGTTCGAGGAAATGGCGAGGCTCCCACGACCGCGCAAGCACTACCAGCGGTACTACACGACACGCGAAGCCAACGAGAACATGTGGCATCCGCCGCAGGGACTGCATGCGTTCATCCGAGGCTACTACCACTACAAGAGCGCCGACTGGACCGACAACAAGCCGTTCCGGCTTGCCTCACGAACAGCTGCCGAGATGGCGAAGATGCCCACCTACTACATCATGGACCTCGCCGACGGCATGGCCGAAACGGTCGCCAAGCACATGCCATCGGCCGCTGAGATTGCGGCCAACGCCTGGCTGCCGGATGACGAGCTTGCGGTCTATGCGGAAGAATACGGACGCACCGGCTTTCAGGGTGGTCTGAACCACTATCGGTCGGGCGGCATCGGGGCGCCGGAACAGCAACTCTTCGCCGGCCGCACCATCGACCAGCCGTCTGTCTTCATTTCGGGCGCAAGTGACTGGGGCAGCTACCAGAGCCCTGGGGCACTCGAGCGGATGCGGAACGAGGCCTGCACCGACATGCGGGCCGTCCACATGGTCGACGGTGCCGGGCACTGGGTGCAGCAAGAGCAGCCGGAGGAAACAAGCCGGCTGTTGATCGATTTCTTGCGGAGCGTGTAGAAACAGGCGCGGCTCCGGTCAGGACTCCGGGGCATCTGTGTCTTCCAGGCGGGTCACCCGTCGGTCGAGAGCTCCGTAAGCGACCTTCAGCAGGTCGACATCGCTCTCCACCCTGGGGATTCGTTCGGTCACCAGGTCAAGCTTCTCGTTCATCGACGCGACAACGTCTGCGACCTGCCGAATCTCGCTCCTTGTCGCTTCGAACAGAACCACCGCGTGTCGTTTGGTCTCCTCAGTCTGCGCGTCGATCTTCGTGTCGAGTCGCTCGACGGCGATGTCGATCTTCGTGTCGAGCCGCTCGACGGCGGCGTCGACCTTCGCGTCCAGCCCGTCGAACTTCGCGTCTAGCCGGGCGACCGAATCGTCAAGCTTCGTTTCCAGCGAATCCAGGGTGACCCGAGCCTTGCCATCTGCCATGCCGAATCATCCTAGCATCGAGCGTGCCAGCTGCGTTTGACCTATTTGTCCAGGACTTGTCACGCGGCGTATGCGGAATCTGCACACAGCGTCGCTGCTAAATACGCAGATGTTGCCCTCCAACGTCTGCGCCGCTTGCTTCTCGCTCCCAGTCGATTATGCTCTCTCCAACAACAGACACTGCAGCCTAGCAGCCCGTGGCAGAAGCACCGATTCGCAAATCGA
>JASLOY010000045.1 GCA_030745255.1 Vicinamibacterales bacterium | reverse complement strand
CCCGTTCGTAACCGCCCGTGGCCTCGAGCACGATGAGTGTGGGCGCCACCCGCTGCAGACGCTCGCGCAGGCGTGCCACGCCGGCCTCATCGTTCGGCACGGTCCACCGGTCATCGCCGGGACGCACGGCCACGACCAGTTCGGCTTTCGCGACGTCAATGCCAACAACGGGTCCGGGGGTTGTCATCCCTGTACCTCCACCGGACGGTCAGTGACAACTTGGCCCAGCCTTGCGGATACGGGGTGGTCCCCACGCAACTGTTCGGGCTCGAATCATCGGACGGGCAACGCTCACGCTATCGTTCGGTCTGGGTGACCATAGGAAAGTCGAGCTGTTGCCCGCCACCGTCCGTTTCGTGGTTCACTGTTAGCCACGAGCTCAACGCAAGATACAAGGAGTCAGAAGTCAGAAGTCTGACTTCTAAGGGTGGCAGTTTCAGTGCACCCGCCCGTTCCAGTCGTCGTCTCCACCGGAGCCACCAGGATGGACATTGAACTTCCGGCGCAGCCGGCCCATCTTCCAGCGTAGATACCGGTATTTGATCTCGGCCATCAGGCCAAACCGCCCGAAGCGGGCCACGCCGCTTCCGCCGCCGCGTTTCAGATAGACATATCCGACGACGAGACCGCCGAGGTGCGCCACGTGCGCAACGCCGGCGCTGCGCGGCACGGAGAGAAACGTGATCGCCCCGATGATCATCACGAAATACTTCGCCGGCACCGGGAAGAGGAGGAACAACAGAATCGGCGTGTCGGGGTAATAGATCGCAAAGGCCATGAGCAGTCCGTAGATGGCGCCAGATGCTCCGATGGTCACCGCGAGATACGTTGGCTCACTGAACGCAAACGGCAGAAGTCCGGCGCCGATGGTCGCCACCCCCGCGCCGATTCCGGTGATGAAGTAGTAACGCAGAAAGTAGGACGACCCCCACAGACGCTCGAGCTGAACGCCGAACATCCACAGGACCAGCATATTGAACAGGATGTGACTGAAGCCGCCGTGCAGGAACAGGTAGGTGAACGGCTGCCAGATTCGCAGCCCCGTCAGCACCGCCTGGGGTCGGAGCCCGAACAGGTCGATGAGCAGACGGCCCAGCGGTGGGATCAGCACGCCGGTCACGAAGATGCCGACATTGGTCCAGATCAACATCTTGACGGCCGGGGTCATCATGCCAGGGCCGAACGAGAACTGGGAGGAGCCGAGACTGTAGGGGCGACGCATCTGAGCGCTATCGTACCACGGCGACCTGGTCGCCCCGGTGGAGACAAATCAGCGTGAACGGGTCCGGCTCAGACGCGTTTGGACCTGATGCATGGCCTGGTTGAACTCGGCGATGCCAAGCAGTCGCGCCGTGGCGCCCAGGACCACCAGGCCGACGCCGATTTCGCTGCCAACCGTCAGTATCTGAATCCACGATCCGCTGTCGGGCCAGCGCGCCGTGAACCACTGGTCGGTCAGCCACACGGCCGCGCCCATCACCGTGGCGGCGACTGCGATCCGGACGAGGCTGTTTGCGATGGTGGCGCCGTCTAGACCGCCGAGTCGCCGCCGGAGGAGCGCCAGCAGCAGCGCGGCGTTGCTCAGCGCGGCTATGGCGGTGCCCAGTGCGAGTCCCTGGTAGCCCAGCACCCGAACCAATACGAGGTTCAAGACGATGTTGACACCGACGGCCCCGACGCTGACGAGGGCGGGAGTCAGGCTGGTGCCCAGCGCGTAGAAGCTTGGGACGGCGAGACGTACAGCCGAGTAGCCGACGATAGCCGGCGCGTAGCAGGTAAGGGCCAGCGCTGTAGCTTGTGTGTCTGCCGGGGTGAATTCGCCGCGTTCGAAGATCAGACGGACGATTGGCTCCGCCAGGACGATCAGCCCGACGGCTGCCGGCACCATCAGCATCAGCATCAATCGGAGACCGAGTGAGATGGTCCGCCGCATCTGACGCAGGTCATCGACCGCGGCATGTCGGGACAAGACGGGCAGCGCGGCGGTCGCGATCGAGACGCCCAACACGCCGATCGGCAGATACATCAGCCGGAACGCGTAGGTGAGCCACGAGACTGCCCCGGTACCCTGGCTGGTGGCCAGGATCGTGTTGACGAGCAGGTTGACCTGCATCGCTCCGCCGGCGATCGTGCCGGGGCCCATCAGTCTCAGGATCTCCCGGAGGCCGCGGTCGGCCGGGTTCAGCCGGACCCGATACTGGAATCCCTCTCGCCGCAGCACCCAATACTGGGCGGCGATCTGGCCCACGCCGCCCAACACGACGCCAAACGCAATCGCCATGATCGGGTCGAAACCAGCTCGTGGCATCAGCGGCACTAGCACGATGGCGCTCAGGATGAGGCTGACGTTGAACATCGCCGGCGATAGCGCCGGCGCGAAAAACCGGTGCAGCGAGTTGAGCATCCCCATGCAGGCGGCTGCGACCGCGACCATGGTGAGGAAAGGGAGCATCACGCGCGTCATCGCGACGGTCAGTTCGAGCTTGCCAGGTACCTCACCGAAGTCCCCTGCGAACAGCCGGGTCAGCGGTTCGGCAAACACGACACCGGCCAGCACCAGGCATCCGGTGATGACGATCAACGCGTTGATCAACTGTGTGCCCAGCCGCCAAGCTGCGTCGCGGCCCTCCGTGGTCAGCCGGCGTGTGAATGTCGGAATGAACGCGGCGCTCATCGTGCCTTCCGCGAACAGATCGCGCATCAGATTGGGGATGCGGTAGGCGACGTAGAAGGCGTCCATCGCGTTGCTCGCGCCAAAAAAGGCCGCGAGCACCTGGTCTCGCACGAGCCCGAGGACACGGCTGATCATCGTCGCCGCGCCAACGACGGCGGCCGAGCGGGCCAGACGGGCGCCGGATGGCTTGGAGTGGGTCGATGGTGCGGTGGGCGGGCTTTCGTCTGCCTGCTGCCTTCTGACTTCTGACTCCTTGCGCATGCTGTAGAAGAGGCCAGCGTACCATAACGCTTGCGGCACGACCCGACGACGCCGCGTTTCACATTTACGCGACGCCGGGGTTATAGCGACTGGCAGCCTGTCGAGGACGCTGACCCCGAGAGGATCGGAGGCTGGGGGCGGAGGAGCAGGCTTGGCGGCTGCTTCTTGCGGGGAACGTCGTTGAACGCTCTGGAACGCAATGACGACAACACGGCGCGGGCGCCCTCCCGGAGATCTTGGTGAGCTGGTCGACAGGCACCAGGCCGAAATCCTGCGCTACCTGCGCCGGCTCACGGGTGACCCGACAGTGGCAGAAGACCTGTTCCAGGACACGTTCCTCCGGGCGTTCGGCCGGTTTTCCCGGCTGCGAACCGATTCGAACCATCGCGCCTGGCTGTATCGCATCGCGACCAATCTGTTTCTCAACCACCGTCGCGCGCGTGGTCGCCGCCACGAAGTGGCCCTCACACCCGAGCTGCCCAGCAACGGGCCGTCCCCCGCGACCGTGCAGGACGGCTCATCGGCGGTTGCCGCCCTGCGCCTGGCGATTGGCCAGCTGCCTCGGCGACAACGGGCGGCGTTCGTACAGCGTCAGCTGCACGGTCTCAGCTACCGCGAAGTTGGCGCCGCGCTCGGGTGCACCGAGGCGGCGGCGCGGGCCAACGTCTACCAGGCGGTCCGCAGGCTGCGCCGTGAGCTAGACATCTCCAAAGGAGGTCCTCGTGGCGGTTGAAACAGGTTTTCGTGACGCGCGGGAATGTCTAGCAGCCCGTGGTGGCAGTTGCCGCTGCAGTCGACCAGGGCTACATCCCGCAACGACGGCGTTGAGCTTCTGGCTCAGCGGGGTCGAATACTGCCGGTATGCTCCCTCGTTGCGCCTTGTGCGGCCCGTGCGCGACATTGCCACGCCAGGCTCTTGGCGCGACGCGGGACTTTCACCACGGACTGCTCGAGCAGGTGGCTTGTGAGACACTTGGTTGGACTACGTCGGTCGGAGGAATCGGGCGCACCGCACCCGAGCACCGTACGGCGCGACAACGCCGCATTTGTCACGGAGTGATCGATGTCTTTCATCAACAGCGCACACGCTCGCGGCATGATGACCCTCCTGGTACTGTGCTCTCTATCATGGAGTGACGCGTCGGCGGAAGAGATCGGATCGATAGAAGACAGGCTAGCCATTTCCGCTCAGCTTGCGCAGTATTCCTATCGGTGGGACTCGAAAGACTCTGAGGGCTTCGCCAATCTCTTTACGGAGGACGGCGTCATGGAGCGCCGACTTGGCGGTGAACTGGTCAGCGGGTCCCGCGTGGTGGGTCGTCAAGCTATTTTCGATTACGCGAAGGGGTCGCATGAAGGACGGCTCGCCGATCGACAGACCCGGCATCACATGTCGGCGCTCGTGTTCCTGGAACTGTCGACCGATCGCGCCGTTACAGAGAACATGGCATTGATCACCCACCAAACCGCCAATGACAGAGTTCCCTTCATCAGCGGTTCGGGCATCTACAGAAACACCTGGAAGAAGACCGACCAGGGCTGGAAGATCGCAGAACGCGTGCTGTTCACCGACCGCTTCACCGGTCAATAGCGAGCGCCCAGCGACCGGCCGCTCGAGGGTCGTCCACCGACCGCCGAGCGAGACGGACCCCCGCCGTCGCGCTCGGTCCTCTTACTGCGAGCGGATGACGACCCGGTTGAAGGCGCCCTCCGGGCGCAGCCGGTAAGCCGGGCCGTCCAGTGTGCGGGCGTTGGAGCGGCGGTCCACCAGGTTGATGAAGCCGTCGGAGGAGACACGCACCGGGGTGTTCTCGGGCACGACCAGCTCCAGATGGTTGAAGGCGCCCTCCAGGTCTACACGCGTGTCGGTCCGGGGCGCTCCCAGGCGCAAGGTGAGGTCGTTGAAGGCCCCGTCCAGATTCACCCGGGCGACGTCGGTCGTCTCGAGATTCAGATCCCCCTCGACGAATGCGGTCTCGAGGCGCAGGCTCATGGGTTGGTCGTCAGTCACGTCCAGATCCCAGTGGTGCCGGGTGACGGGCAGCAGATGCATGTTGCCAGACCGCCAGCGATTGCCACGGAGATAGACGCGCGACGAGTCGCTACGGTCCACGACACGCACACTGGCGCGATTCGCAGGCGCCGTGCGCCCCTGAAGCAGCATTCCCGGAGCCACCGAGCCCGCACGCAGGTCCAGATCCGCCAGAGCCATCGTGGCCTCGAGGGTCCAAGACTCCACCTGCGGGTCCCGGGCGGCTTGCACCGTTTCCCAGTTCTCCCAATCCTCCCAATTCGTGGAGAGTGGTCCGGGACCACGCCATGCCACAAAGCCCAGCGTCGCCATGATGAGAAGCGGCGAGAGCAGAACGCCCCAGGGCGCCCTGCTGCGCTCGAACATCAGGTGCAGCCCCAAGGCGATGAGCAGCACCGGCCAGTACGCCAGCGCATCGAGCCAGAACCCGCGATGCAGCAGATCTTGCGTGGAAAGAAGACAGAACACGCCGAAGCCGATGAAACTCAGCCCGCGCGCCACCCGCCGCCACGCGATGCGTGACCCGCTCATGTTCGCTCCTCACGGGATCGCAACAACAACGCCACACCGATGGCTACCAGGATGAGGGGCCACAGGCTCTCGAACCGCAGCCAAAACGGCCAGCGAAACATCCAGGAGAAGCGATCCAGGAGGAGCATCGAACCGAGGACGATAAGGACGACTCCGGCAATTGAACGACCACGGCCTGATGCCCCGGCGACCCGGACCTCACTGGCTACTTTCTCTCCCGCCGCACGCACACGCTCCCCGGCGGCGCGCACCTCTTCCGCTACTTTTTCTCCGGGAGTCGTCTGCCCCGAAACGCCTTCTTCTTCATTGATTGGCATGATCACCCAGCAAATGATGTAGAACACGAACCCGATGCCATCGGCGAATGCCAGGAGCACGAAGCCCAGGCGCACCAGGACCGGGTCCACAGTGAAGTAGTCGGCAAAGCCGGCGGCCACGCCGCCGCACACCGCCTCCCGTCTATTCCTCGTCAGCCGTTGAGCCATGCGTCCAGGGTCCTCCTCATCGGCGGCAGGTCCCCCCGTCAGGAAGGTCCGTTACTCACGTCTACGAGATTCGGGTAGCAGACGTTGCATCAGGTGCTCGGTGAAGGTCGGCTGAACGGGCGAAGGCAGGTGTGCGCCACGGGAGTCCCTGGACCGAGGGGCCTGTGGCTCGAGGCGCCGCGAACGGGAACCTGTTCAATCGGCGCGAAGGGCTGTGACCGGGTTCGCGCGACTGGCGCGGCGCGCCGGAAGAACGCAGGCCAGCACTGCGGTCGCGGAGAGGACAAGCAGCGCGCCGGCGAACGCGACCGGGTCGGTGGTCCGCGTGCCGACCAGCAGGTCGCTGAGCAGGCGCGACACCCCGAGCGAGAGGATCAGGCCGAGCCCGGCGCCGATCATCACCAGCCGTGCCGAATCGCCGGCGAGCAGTCGGGTAATGGCCGGCGCGCTGGCGCCGAGCGCCATCCGGATTGCGACCTCCCGCGTGCGCGCCGCGATGGTGTAGCTGACCACGCCGTAGAGGCCGATCACGGCGAGCACCAGCGCCACACCGGCGAACATCGATAACACGAAGGCGCCCTGCTGCGCGGGAAGCCGAGGCCTCGCCAGCAGCCCCGCCATCGTGCCGGTGCCGTTCACCCGGAGGTCGGGATCCATGTTGCGTCCGGCGGCCACCAGGGCACTCGCCATCTGATCGGGGTCGATCGATGTGCGCGCGACGAACGTGAGTCCCGTGTAGACGAACTGGGTGTAGGGCAGATAGACCATCATGGCGGATGGTTCGCCGAGCAATTCCGCGTTGATGTCGGCCGCCACGCCGACGCCCCGAAGCTCATTCTTGCCGTCTGGCCCTGCCGGCACGTACGGGGTCGGCGAATAGTGAATGATGCGGCCCACCGCGTCGCCATCCGGCCAGAAGCGGCGCGCGATCGTCTCGCTGATAATCCCCACCCGCGGCGAATCGGGCCCATCTATGTCGCTGAAACGTCGGCCCGCGACAAGCGGGATACCCGCGGCCTCGAAAAACGCGGGGTCGATGGTCGCCCGTTCGCTCCGGAACGCGTCCTGGCCCTCGGGCGGCTCATGACCGTCTACGCTGTAATCGATAGTCGTATGTGGGCCGATGATGGGAGGATTCCCGGTTAGTCCAACCGCTTCGACGCCCGGCAGGGCTCCGAACCGGTCGAGCAATCGTCTCGTGTACAGGCGGGCCTGGTCGATGGTGAACCGCGTGTTCGGAACGCTGATGCTGATAGTTGCCGTCGGATCGCGCCCAAGTCCCGGGTCGACCGCCAGCAGATGCTGGAAGTTACGAAGAAAGAGCCCCGCGCCCACCAGCAGCACGAGCGACAGCGTGAGCTGCGTGACGACCAGCACACTACGCCACCCAAGCTGCCCCGGTTGCCCCGCGCCCGCCGTGTCCTGCTTGAGTGTCGACACGACGTCCGGGCGCGTCGTCTGCCACGCCGGGACGAACCCGAGCAACGTGCCCGCCAGAACGGAGATGCCACAGGTGAACGCAAGGACCGTGGCATCGAGACCCAGGTCGAGCGACGTCAGCGTGAGAAAGAACGGCAGCGAGACGCTCGAAGTCTGCAGCAGGCCAAGCAGCCAGACCGCCAGCACGAGGCCCGCCGCCCCGCCGAGCAGACCGAGGAGGGTCGTCTCGGTCAGGAGCTGGCGCACCAGTGCTCCACGCGAGGCACCCAGTGCAAGCCGTACCGCTACTTCCCGGCGACGATCCCGCGCGCGCGCCAGCAGAAAGCTCGCCAGGTTGGTGCACGCCAGCAGCAGGACCAACCCCACGACCACCGTCAGCAGCCAGGCGACCCGGCGAATATACGGGTCGATCGTTGGTGAGGCCAGGACCTGAGTGGTCGGTACGAACGTGAAGCCGTCCCCCACATCCCACCCCGGGAGCCGGGCGGCGTCGAGTGACGCGGCGACCGCCGCGCCGGCGGTCTCAGCCTCGACCAGGGTCGCCCCGGGGGCCAGCCGGGCCCTGCCACCAATCAAGCCGCCACTGCCCCTCGAGTCCAGCGACCTCATCGTGCATCGACATCGGGACATACAGCGCTGCTCGGGGATACAAGCTGCCGCTCCGTTCCACCGCGGCGGCAATTCCCACGATCGTGTACACCCCGCCGCTGAGGCGCAGCTCGCTGCCGACGACAGTGGGGTCACCTCCGAACCCACGCTGCCAGTAGCCGTGGGTGAGCATGACCACCGGATGTCCGCCAGGCGCAATATCGTCCGCGGGCCCGATCGCCCGACCACGTTGTGCCTCGACGCCGACCAACGAGAGGTAGTCGCCCGTGACTGCTGATGCCGGGACGATCTCCACACCGCCGTCGCGGTCGATCCGCGCATTCGTGTTACGCGCTGCCCCGATCGCGCTGAAGACGTCGCGGGTGCCGTCCCGCAGGTCCGCGTAATTCGGGTAGGACAGGGTGCCGTAGAGATCGCTCGGTGAAGCCGAGTACACGTTGACCAGCTCCTCGGGGCGGTCGACCGGGACGTCGCGCAGGATGGTCGCGTTCACCAGGCTGAAGATGGCGGTGTTCGCGCCGATGCCGATCGCCAGCGACACGACAGCGACGACCGTGAATCCCTGGCGCTTGCGCAGCATGCGCGCACCATACCGCGCGTCTTTCACCAAGTCCTCGAAGACCCGGACGCCTCGCGCCTCACGTACCTCCTCCCGGACGCGCTCGACGCCGCCAAAGCGGAGCTTGGCCTGCCGCCGCGCCTCCCGCGGGCCGAGCCCCGCCTCGCGCAGGAGCTTCGCCTCCTGTTCCAGATGGAAGCGCAGCTCCGCGTCCATCTCGGCGTCCGCTCTGGCGCCGAACAACAGCGCTCGGAGCCGCTCCCGCCCAGCGGCGACCCACTTCATGCGGGGCCTCCGGTCGAGTCGAGGATCCAGTTCACCGCCGCCACGGAGCGTTCCCACTGCGAGCGCTCCCGGGCCAGCTCGCGCGTTCCCGCCGGGGTCGGCACGTAGTACCTCGCCCGTCGATTGTTTTCCGTCGTCCGCCACTCGGAGCGGATCCAGCCTTTTGACTGCATCCGCTGGAGCGCCGGGTAGAGGCTGCCCTGGTTGACTTGGAACACGTCCCGCGACATCTGGCGGATCCGCAGGCTGATGCCCCAACCGTGCAGCGGTTCAAGCGAGAGAGTTTTCAGTATAAGAAGCTCGAGGGTGCCCTGCAGTAGCTCGGCTTGGTCGTGTGCCACGCGCTTCCTCTTGGAGGTCTACAGAAATACCAAGTGCTTCTGTCGACCGTCAAGAGAAATTAATGATGAATGAAGTCGGTGCTCGGTTCGAGCACGTGGACGTGACACAGCAGGCCACTCAGGCGACTGGACGAACCCAGTTGTGAGGGTCGGGAAGTCGCCCGTACTGAATCCCGACGAGGCGCTCATAAAGCTGGCTGGTGACGGGCCCCGGGCACACTGTTCCGACCGGAACGACCGAACCGTCCTCGAAACGAAATGTCTTGATGCCGGTGGTTACGGCGGCGGTCCCGCACGCGATCGCCTCTGTGATACTTCCATCCCGCAGTCCCGCCACGAGCTCGTCGATGGAGATGAGCTCCTCTTCAACCCCGAGCCCGAAGTCTTCAGCGAGCGCGAGCACGGAGTCGCGGGTCACCCCATCGAGAATGGTCTCGCTCAAAGGTGGCGTCCGAAGAGCGCCGTTTTGTAGAAGGATGAGATTCATTCCTCCCATCTCCTCCACCCCACGATGCTCGACAGCATCGAGAAACAGCACCTGCGCGCAGCCCAGCTCTTTGGCCCGCTCGAGAATCGCGAGCGTGCCCGCGTAGTTCGCACCGGCCTTGACGTTCCCCATGCCGCCCTGACACGCCCTCGTCACGGATGTGCTCACGAGGACGTCAATCGATCCGGCACCCTCGCCAGCGTGACCAAAGTAGGGGCCGGACGGATATGTCAGAACGAAAAAGGTGAAGGCGTTGGAACTCTTCAGACCGACGGAGGGCTCGACGCCGATGATGCTTGGCCGAATATACAGGCAACCAGGCTCGGCCGGGACGAGGTGCCGTTCGTTCTTGACCAGGGCGTTCACGGCGTCCAGGAAGTCCTCTTCCGCCACCGCCGGAATACACATGCGCCGAGCCGACCGATGAAACCTCGTGGCGTTCAGATGTGGACGAAACAAGGCGATCGAACCCGACGGCTGTCGATACGCTTTCAGCCCTTCAAATATTGTCTGCGCATAGTGCAGAACGTTCGCGGCGGGATGCAGGACAAAAGGCTGGACCGGCTCGATCCGGGCATTTCTCCACTGGCCGTCGCGGTAGTCCATGACAAAGAAGTTGGGGCTGTTGTCGCGGCCGAACTCGATCATACGGGGGTCGACGCCCTCGGTCGCTTCAGGCTCGGTTGTCAGATTTCGGATCTCGAGCATCGTCGGACTTTCCTTGTAGCGTCAGCGGTACCGCACCCAGTTACCCGTCCGCGTGTATCGCGGACCGTGTCCTGACACGCACTGCCATCTCTAGCCGACGGCTTTCTCCGCGGCAGCGACGGTGTTGGCCAACAGGTAGGCACGCGTCATCGGCCCCACGCCGCCAATCCGTGGTGACAGCCAACCGGCCACCTCCGCGACCTCGTCATCTACGTCGGAAATCGCCTTCCGGCCTTCGAAGCTCACACCCGCGGCTATCACTGCCGCGCCGGGTTTGACCATGTCGGCCTTGATCATGCGAGGCGAGCCGGCGGCGGCGATCAGGATGTCGGCCTGGCGCGTGTACGGTCCGATGTCTCCTACACCCGTGTGCACCACCGTGACGGCGGCGTTCGCGTTTTTCCTCTTCAGCGACAGCAAGCTTGCGAGCGGCCGACCGATGGTGAGACCGCGCCCCACGATGACCACGTGACGTCCGACGGTCGGTACGTCGTAGCGCTCGAGCATCATCTGAATGCCGGCGGGCGTACACGCGAGTGGAGCCTCGACGCCCTGCACGAGGCGACCCAGGTTCACCGGGTGCAGCCCGTCGGCGTCTTTCTCGGGTTTCACGCGTATCAAGGCTGACTCGTAGTCCAGGCCCTTGGGAAACGGGTATTGGATGATGTAAGCGTGGACGTTCGAATCTGCGTTGAATTCGTCGACCACGGCGTCGACCGCGGCTTGTGTCGTGTCCGCTCCCAACGCCGCCTCCCGCGAGAAAAGCCCGAGCTCCTCGGCGTCGCGATGCTTCATCGCGACGTACTTGGCCGAGGGCCCGTCCTCACCGACGAGAATGGTGCCCAGCCCCGGCGTCACACCTCGTTCCTTGAGCGCCGCAATCCGTGTGCGCAGGTCGGTCTTCACGTTGCTCGCGAGGAGCTCTCCGTCCAGCCTGATAGCAGTCATCGTGGCCATGATTGCACATCGGGCGGTCGAGGCGATGGGATCTGACCGCAGTGCCGAGGACCGTGGATTCTGCGCCGGCTCTGGGTCGAGCCGAGCGATGTGCTGCGGGTGGACGGATGACGCAGCAGCAAACCCGGTGCTTCGTCGCGACTGCCAGCCTAGCCGTCTCGCAACGCTGCGGTGGGTTCGATGCGAAGACCGCGACGCGCCGGACCGATTGCAGCAAGTACTCCCACCACGATCATGAGTGTCGTGGCGCCGGGGAGGACGCCCGGAACGCTCGCGCCGCCCATTTCCTCGATCGGCAAGTAAGTGCTGAGGCACAGCGCTGCCAGAGTGCCCGCGCCGGCCCCGACGGCGACCTGGATCAGCGCACGCTTGAAGATGCCCGCCAGCAGGTGAGTTGGTTGCGCTCCCAGCGCCGACCGAATGCCGATCTCCCGCCGACGCCTGGCAACGGTGAACGACATCAACGCATACATGCCCGCCGCCGAGAGGAGGAGCACGCTGAATGTCACCGCCCCAAGCAGATAGGCCGCCAGATTGTTGCCCTGCTGAATCGTGCGCAAGGCCTCATCCAACGGGCGAACCTCACTGATTCGCAGCCGTGGGTCCACGGTCGTGGCAATCGTCGGGACATGGCTAACCTGGCTGGTCGCGGTGGGTCCCAACCGCAGCGCGAGACTCACCGGCAGCACCTGTCCAGGAGCCATCGGATGATACACGCGGCGTTCGACGGTGTTCGCCGGAAGGTCGTCCACGACCCCGACGATTTCATACCAGACGGACGACTCCGACGGCCCGGCCAAGGTGCGGCGATAGCGAATCTGGCGACCCACAGGAGAACCGCCTCCGAGTTGCTGCGCAAAGGTCCGATTGACGATAACCGCGTCTCGACCCGGGTCGAAGTCGCCGGCGCCGAAGGCGCGGCCGGCAAGGAGCGCCACCTCGAACACGTCGAAGAACGCCTGGTCCACCCGATTGAAGAGGACGTCAATGTCGGAGTCGCCGGGAGGATCGCCGTCTGGCGGCTGGAGACTGCTGACCCCGTCGATTTCGACAACTGCCCACGGCTCCGTTCCGGGCACAACCGCCGAAAAGGACAGCCCGGAGACGCCGAGCTCGGCAACCAGGCTTCGTGTCAGCTCGGCCTGGAGGTCGGCGAATTTGGCTGCGAGCGGCCGCTGGTCGGCGGCGACATCGGATCCTGGCCCAGCCGTCTGATCGGGGTCCACGTCGAGCTGAGCGGTCACGAAATGGTCGGCGGCGAACCCGGGTCCCAGGAGGCCGGAGCGGAGCGTCCCCCATGCCAGCTCCGTGGCGACCGGCAGGATGGCAATGGAGAACGCAACCTGTGCCACGACCAGCGACGTCCAGGTCGCGCCGAGCCGCATGCCGCCGCGATTTCCCAGCGCACGAAGCCCCGATTGCACTAGGCAACCGGTCGCCTGGAAGGCAGGCACGGCGCCGGCGATCGACGCGGCGAACACGGCGAGTCCGGCGGTGAAGAACAACGTCCCGACGGAGATGTCGCCGAATTCGACCCAGAACGGGAGCCCGCCGCCGAGTCCCACCGTGGCAAGGCTTTGTATGTACTGGCCGACGACGCGAACCAGTTCATGAGGGCGACCACACGGGTTCCTTCGTCCAGAGGCAGGGTGTTCCCCAAGATCGAGTTGAAGAAGCTGAAGGCGCCCGCGGCGATCGCGATGACGAGCGTCATCGCCAGGCCACCGACTAACGTCAGCCCCCAGGACTTGCGCAGCATGCGCAGACCCAGCTAGCAGCCCGTGGTGAAAGTCCTTCGTTATAGGGATCGACACGATCGATCCAGCGTACTACACTGTCGCGTATGGCTATGGGGAAACGGCGTCGCCGGGCGCGCCAATCGAAGATGCGGGTCGCCACGA
>JASLOY010000459.1 GCA_030745255.1 Vicinamibacterales bacterium | reverse complement strand
CCAGGGTGTAGATGTCGTGTCCGGTCGCTGCCAGGGTCGTGGTGACGTCGAACTCCGTCTTCCAGACGGCATTGACCACATCGACCCCCTGGACGTCTTCGGGAGGCACCATGTAGTCGTGCATCAGTGCGAGCACGCGGAGTTTCTTCACAGCGCAATCCGATGGCGGCCGCCGTGCAGGTAGTTCATAGTTTGTACTGTCAGCAGGACCATGAAGTCCTGTTTGGCCCGGTCCTCCGGAGTGGCCAGATGGAGTCCGAGCGTGTCGCAGCGCTTGACCATGTCGTTGAGCACCTGATCGATCCGATACTGGTATTCGCCCGTCCAGCGTGCAACCAGCCGACGGACGTCACGGCGAACCCGCATCAGGAACTTCGCGGCCGGTACGTTCCCAGCGTGCTCGGCGCTATCGGAGAACAGTTTTCGCAGGTCGCGGTCATAGAAATCCGGGTACTCGAGTCCATAGCGTTTTCGTTTCGCTGCGTAGTGTTGCCGCAGGGTCTGCCGTTGTTTCGAGAGCGGCTCCATCAAGCGCCGCGTGGTCACCAACGGGTCCCGGCCGGCGATCTCCGACATCAACGCGTCCATGTATTCGAGCTTCTTCAGCGCCGGCCAATCTGCGTAGCGCTTGGCCCACATCGAGCGCGGGTCGAGCCAGACGGCGAATGTCTCCGCAAAGTCCTCGTCGGGGTGACTCTGCGCGTACCACGAGTCGAGATGCAGCGCGAAGCTCTTGCTGTATGGTTTGGGCGTGTAATACTCGGGGTAGGGGGTCGACGACAACCCGAACAGTTTCTGCCGCTTGCGACGTAGCTGTAGGCGATAGGCATTGTCGATCGCGTGCCCCGTTTCATGACGCAAGATTCGCATGCACCAGGCCTTGGTGCCGCCTTCCACTTCGAGGAGCTGCGCCAGCTCGAGCCGTGCCAGTCGCGGATGCGCCAGATAGAACGGCACGGCCACGCCCGGAATGTGATCTGGTGTGAACCAGTCGTCCGACAGCCAGAAATACGGTCGGAACGTGATGCCGCGCTTCGCGAGCTCGGCGTCCAGATCGCCGATTCGTCGCTCAATGACCGTACCTTCGATGGACACGGCGAGGTCGCACATGCGCACGTCGAGCAACTTCTCGTCGGGCCAGCCGGCCCAGATCGGTCGGCGCCGCGGCCGCCGCCTCTCAGGGGCCGCCGGTTGCTTCGGTCTCGCGGTGTTCGCGGGTCCAGCCGGTCTGGCCGCAGACTGCGGCGGGGTCGGCCCTTCCGCCTCGACCGGCAGTCCGGGCGGCTGCGCGACGGCGATCGGCGCGGTGTCCCTGACGGGAGATGATGGATCGGGACCGGTCGGGGCAGCCGCGGTTGCTGCCGAGAGAGAATCGGACATGAGTTAGACTGAACACAGGCGCGAACGGCGACGTCCGCGTCGCGGTCGCACCGAGACTGTATCGCACTCTTCTGTTTTCTGCCTTCTGAATCCTGACTTCTGAAAACACACGCATGGCCCATCAATACGTCTACACAATGCAAGGGCTCGGCAAATCCTACGGACCCGGCCAGGACGTGCTGAAAGACATCTGGTTGTCGTTTCTGCCGGGCGCCAAGATCGGCGTGCTCGGGCTGAACGGCGCGGGCAAGAGCACCCTGCTCAGGATCATGGCGGGCGAGCTCGGCGACTACACTGGCGAGGCCTTCGTCTCCGAGGGGCTGAAGGTCGGCTATCTTCCCCAGGAGCCGCAGCTCGATCCGGACAAGACGGTAAAGGGTAACGTCGAGGAGGGAGTGGCCGACCACAAAGCTCTGCTGAAGCGGTATGACGAGGTGACCAATAGCTTCAACGAGGGGTTGATGGACGAATCGCTGCAGATCGCCATGGACGAGCAGGGCACTCTGCAGGACAAGATCGAGGCGGTTGGCGCGTGGGACCTCGACGCGCGGGTCGAGATGGCGATGGACGCGCTGCGATTGCCGCCGCCGCACGACCCAGTCACCAATCTGTCCGGGGGAGAACGGCGCCGGGTGGCGCTGTGCCGACTGCTCCTCGAATCGCCCGACCTGCTGCTGCTCGACGAGCCGACCAACCATCTCGACGCCGAGACGGTGGGCTGGCTGGAGCGGCATCTACAGAAATACGAGGGCACCGTCGTGGCGATAACCCACGATCGGTACTTTCTCGACAACGTGGCCGGCTGGATCCTCGAGCTCGATCGCGGTGAGGGGATTCCGTGGGAGGGGAACTACTCCTCGTGGCTGGAACAGAAGCAGAAGCGGCTCGAAGTGGAGCAGAAGCAGCAGACCAAACGGCGCCGCACGCTGGCACGTGAGTTGGACTGGATCCGGATGTCGCCGCGCGCGCGGCAGGCCAAGGGGAAAGCGAGGCTCAACGCCTACGAGGAGCTGTTGAACCGGGACGTCGCCCAGCAGCTCGAGTCGGTCGAAATCTACATCCCGCCCGGTCCGCGGTTAGGCAACGTGGTCGTCGAGGCGAAGAACCTGCGCAAGGGCTATGGCGACCGGTGTCTCATTCAGGACCTCAGCTTCACGCTGCCGCCGGCAGGCATCGTCGGGGTGATCGGCGCCAACGGCGCCGGCAAGACCACGCTGTTCCGGATGATCACCGGCGAGGAGACTCCCGACGCCGGCACTCTGGCGCTGGGCGAGACCGTCGAGCTGGGGTATGTCGACCAGAGTCGCGAGCTGAACCCGGAGAAGACCGTGTGGGAGGAGATCTCCCGCGGCGAGGACGACCTGACACTGGGCAAGCGGACCGTCGCCTCGCGCGCTTATTGCTCATGGTTCAACTTCAAAGGTCGGGATCAGCAGCGGAAGGTGGGGGAGCTGTCGGGCGGCGAGCGCAACCGGGTGCATCTGGCCAAACTGCTCGGTACCGGCGCCAACGTCCTGCTGCTCGACGAGCCGACCAACGACCTCGATGTCGATACCCTACGGGCTCTCGAAGACGCGCTGCTCGAGTTTGCCGGCTGTGTCGTGGTCATCACCCACGACCGCTGGTTTCTCGATCGCATCGCCACCCACATTCTTGCCTTCGAGGGTGACAGTCAGGTGGTCTGGTTCCAGGGGAACTATCAGGACTACGAAGCGGATCGCCGCCGGCGACTCGGCTCGGCCGCAGACCGTCCGCATCGGATCAAATACCGCCGGCTGACGAGGGCCTAGACGGCGGCTCAATCCAGAAGAAGTCAGAAGACTGGATGGCTTCGCCGGCATTATTCAACGGTTGGTCCGTTCTCGCGCTAGCAGGTCTCCTCTCGCCGCAGGGGAGAGGGACAGGATGAGGGGTTTAGATTTCTTCTGACTCCTGACTTCTGACTTCTGACTCCTTTGAGGCGGCGGCGGGTTTAGTGCGCGCGACATGAAGCACGATCGCGCCGAGGAAGAGTGCGCCGCCAGCCACGTCCGTCATCGTTGTCGCGTAGAACAGCAGCAGCCCGCCAGCCACCGCCAGTGTGCGTTCGGCCGTCGTGGCCTTGCGTCGCAGCCACCCACCCAGCCCCATCGCCAGCGCCAGGATCCCGATGACGGCGGTTCC
>JASLOY010000458.1 GCA_030745255.1 Vicinamibacterales bacterium | reverse complement strand
CCCGTGCCGCCACCGGCGGTCGGTCGGCAGCAGTGCAGACGAACCGATCTCCGGACGTCGTCGTGGTTGGAGCCGGATCGTTCGGCCTGTGGACCGCGCTCAACTTGCAGCGGCTGGGCGCCCGGGTCACGGTGGTCTACGCCTACGGCGCCGGCAACTCACGCCAGACGTCGGGTGGGGAGACCCGCGGCGTCAGAACCTCATATGGCGACCGGCCCCACGGACGGCACTGGACACGCTGGGCGGGCGACGCCATCCGGAAGTGGACCGAGTGGGACGAGATGGGCAGCGAGCGTTTGCTGCCGCGGGTGTTCTTCGAGACCGGCGATCTCATCCTGCGAGAGGAGACCAGTCAGTACATCGAAGACACACGCGCCCATTGGGACGCGCTCGGGACCCCGTACGAGGTGTTGACGCCGGACGAGGTGGCGTATCGCTGGCCCTGGATTCGTTTCGAGAATCTCGGCGTGGCGGTGCACGAGCCGGCAGCGGGAGTGGTGCGCGCGCGCCGGGCCATCGAGTCGGTGGCCCGGGTCTTCGAAGACGAGGGTGGCACGATTCGGATCGGCCGCGCGTCGCTCGGCGACCGGAACGGGGCGACACTCCACAGTGTCGCGGTTGACGGGGGCGACCCGTTGTCGGGCGCCATCACGATATTCGCGTGCGGTCCCTGGTTCCCGAAGGTGTTTCCGGAGTTAATGGGCAACCGACTCCGGATTTCGATGGGGCACGTGTTCTACTTCGCGGTGCCGCCTGGAGACACCAGGTTCTCCTTTCCGAACATGCCGAGCTACGGGGTGCCTGGCTGCACCGGCTGGCCAGCCTTGCCGGCCGACCATCGCGGGTTCCGAGTGCGAACCGGCGGCCGTCCGCCGGAAGACCCTGACATCAGCGATCGGTGGATTCCCACTGAGTACCATGAGCGGCCGCGTCAGATCCTCGATCGGTACTTCCCGGATCTGGCCGGGGCGCCGATCAATGAGACCCGCGCCTGCCACTACGAAAGCAGCGTCGATCGCAACTTCATCGTCGACCACCATCCCGACTTCGACAACGTGTGGCTGATTGGCGGCGGTTCTTCCGAGGGCTTCAAGTTCGGTCCGGTGCTCGGCGAGTACATCGCCGGGCGGGTCATGGCTGTCGACGACGAACCGGAACTGGTCGACGGTTTTCGTCTGAATGAAGAAGAGTTCGGTGCGCCTGGTCGTGGCCGGCCCGAGTAGCGTGCTCGTCGAGAAGGCGAGGGAGGCGGCCGTGTCAGGCGCCCACGAGCACACCCACCTCCTCTTGTCCACCTTCAATCTGGCGCCAGCCAATCCCCTGGCGGCGCGAAGACGGCGCGTCCCGAACCGTCTATGGCCTGGAACCCTGGCGACCGGCTGACCCACCGGTTCAACCCCGACCTGGGTCCGGGCCTGGTCGAGACGGTGGAGGACCGCACCGTCGTCGTGCATTTTCCGGAAGCCGACACGGTGCTGCGGCTGGCCGCTGACTCTGACGCAATCGCCCCGCTCCAGTTTGTCGCCGGCGCCAGGGCCGTGGTGTTGTCGAGCGGGGAACAGGTCGTTGTCCAATTTGAACAGAGCGAAGCCGCGCCCGGGGTGATCCGGCTGGCTGACGGCCGGGAGGTCGACGAAGCCGATCTGTGGCCGGTCAGGATCGGCGAGTCGCTGAGCGAACGCTTGGCGGTGGGAGAGGTGGACCCGGTGGAGGAGTTCGCACTGCGCCTCGACGCCCTGCACCTGGCGGCGCTGCGTGGCGCGGACGGTCTGGGCTCGTTTCTGGGGGGCCGTGTTCGGCTGTTCCCGCACCAGCTCCACGCGGCCGAGTTGGCCACATCCTCCGATCCCATTCGCTGGCTCTTGGCCGATGAGGTTGGATTGGGGAAGACGGTCGAAGCCTGCCTGGTGCTGAGCCACCTGCTGCGCACGGGGCGCGCCGACCGCGCGCTGATCGTCGCGCCCGACACACTGACTGTGCAATGGCTTGGCGAACTGTGGCGAAAGTACCACCAGGTCTTCGTCCTGCTGGACGAGAAGCGGCTGCTCGACGTCGAAAAGGAGTATGGCAAGGGCTTCAATCCGTTCCAGGCCCACCGCCGGGTCGTGGTCAGTCTGGACTTTCTCCGCGAACGGCCGAAGCTGACCGAGTATGCGGTAGAGGTCGGCATCGATCTGCTGGTCGTCGACGAGGCGCATCACCTGCGCCGCGCGTCTGGCCACCCGGGTAATCGCGCCTATCGAGCGGTCCAGCCGATCGCCGCGTTGGGCCGACACATGCTTCTGCTCAGTGCGACGCCGCTCGAGGAGGACGCGTTCGGACTCTTCCGGCTGCTCGAGTTGTTGCGGCCAGACGAGTTCACGGGCGACACGATCGAGGAGCGCGTGCGTCGGCCGCGACCGTTGCCGCCCTGCACCAGCGCGGCGCGGCGCCAGGATATTCCGGGGCTGCCGCCGCGGGTGCCGTCGCCGGTGGATCTGGCGGGGGCGGAAGGCTGGAACCCGCGCTGCCGGCTGGAGGATGAGCTGCGTCGCGTGCCTGCAGACAACCCGATGGCCCGAAAAAGAAAGCTGCGCAGGATCCGCCGCGCCCTGGCGTCGGGAGCGGCGGTCACCGGGTTGCTTGCATCCGGTGAGGAGCGCCTGCGCCGGCTGGCGACGCAGGCCGACCGGTCGGACCCGCGTCTCGCCTGGCTGGGACGGATGGGGCCGGAGTGGAAGGAAGCGGGTCAGAAGACGCTGATCTTTGTCGCGCACCGCGAGACGCTGGAGCTGATCAAAGACGCGGTGCGCCGGCTGGCGCAGATCCGGGTCGGGGTGTTCCACGAGGCGCTGTCGCCGGCGCAGCGGGACATCGAGGTCGCACAGTTCCGTCAGGCCGACGGGCCCTCGATGCTGATCTGCACGGAATGCGGAGGCGAGGGGCGCAATTTCGAGTTCTGCACCCGCCTCGTGCTGTTCGACCTGCCATGGAACCCGATTGCCGTGGAGCAACGCATCGGCCGGCTCGACCGCATCGGACGCCGCATGCCGGTCGAGGTCGTCTATTTCCGTTCGCGATCTGCCATGGGTGGGGCGGTGGTGGAGCTGTACGAGTCGCTCGGCATCTTTCGCGAGCCGTTGGGAGGGCTGGAGAGGGAGCTCACCGAGATCCGGTCCGCGATCGAAGACGTCATCCTGTCCGACGTGGCACGAATCGACCCGGCGGTCTTCGGCACGGTCCTGGACGAGGCGAACCGGGCGCGGAGCCGTATCCGCGAGGCGGCGATGCACGAGCTGCACCGCGACCCGTATCGACCAGAGATGGCCGAGCCGATTCTGTCGCGCGTGCCCGCTGCGTTGGAGGCGCTGACCAAGGAGTTTGTCCTCGCCGCGGCCGAGCGACTCGACCTGCACGTCGAGGAGTACCGCGATGGACGGCGCCACTCAATCGAGCTGGGGACCCGGGCGCGCGTCGAGAGCCTGCCCGGCGTTCAGGCCGGGTCAAGATTCCTCGGCACCTTCGACCGCGAGGAAGCGGTGCGCGACGAGAGCATCGACTTCTTCAGC
>JASLOY010000457.1 GCA_030745255.1 Vicinamibacterales bacterium | reverse complement strand
GGCCTCTGGTGGAACAGTCGTACCCGCCACGAACTCGCCGAACAGGGTCAGTGCGGATGAGGTGGGCAGGGTCACGACACACCTCTTTGGCTTTGGGCTATAGGCTGTGGGCTCTTGGCGCTCATGGAATCACCCGCGACAATCCGGATGCGAGCAACCGCCGGTCGCTCCTCCGATCCTCTTCTGACTTCTACCTTCTGACTTCTCGGTGTCAGTTCCCATAGAACGTCGCGATCTCGGCCAGCCGCTCCTGTATCTGCGACTCGGGCAGCCAGCGACCATTCACCATCACGCCGGCGCGGCGGGCGACGTTGCCGATGTCCGCGATCGGATTGGCGGTCAGCAGCAAGAGGTCGGCACGATGCCCGACCGCGACCGACCCGAAGTCGTCGGTAGCGTCGAAATACTCCGCTACACGACGGGTGCCACTCTCGAGGACTTCATATGGCGTCATCCCGAGCTCGACCCACAGGAACATCTCGTGGTGCATCGA
Source organism: Vicinamibacterales bacterium (assembly GCA_030745255.1). GTDB lineage: Bacteria > Acidobacteriota > Vicinamibacteria > Vicinamibacterales > UBA8438 > NP936. The sequence goes on along the minus strand of JASLOY010000457.1, from coordinate 3,056 downwards.
AAAACCCGGCACGCTGAAGACCTGCGGCGAGTCGGTGCCCAGCAGCATCGGCACGCCCCCCTCATGCAGCGCCTGGAGCATCGTGCGGCGCAACTCGCGCACCCGCCGGTACGCCACCCGGTCGGCGCCCGCCAACCGATCGGCGATCGCCTGCTCCCACTGGTCGACCGTCTCGGGCGGCATGTAGCGTAGCTCCGGCCGCTCGGCCCGCAGCTCCGTCGCCGGCCAATCGCCGAAGAACACCGTTTCCCAGAGCACCATCGTCGGCACGACCCAGGCACCGGCCGCGCGGGTCGACTCGACAAGCTGCGGCATGCGTGCCTCGTCGACCAGGTCCACCAACGTGCCCACACCCATCAACCCCGGCGGAACCTCCGGCCGGTGCTCCTCGGGTACGAGCGCCTCGATGTAATTGTCGAGGTGGTCGATCGTCACCTGCCCCGCTTCGAGTGCATGGAGCAATCCCACCTCGTCCGACACGTGGCCCCCGAACGGAATACCCACGTCGCGAGCCATGTCCGCTACCGCATCGAACACCTCGCGGCTCAGTCCTTCGTGCATCTTCACGAGGTCGTAGCCGGTCTGGTCGTACTCGCGAATGAGCTGCGCCCCCTGCGCCGGCGTGGTCACCTGCCCCCCGGTCATCGATGTGCTGCTCAGAAACAAACGCGGACCCATCGTCTCCCCGCGGGCGATCTGGTCGCGCATGGTGAACTGCGACCGGTCGCCTTGCATGCCCCGCACCGTCGTCACTCCGTTGGCGACATAGAGGAACAGCAGATTCCTGGTGTCAGCCGGCAGCAGGGGCCGGCCCGGCACGTGGCCGTGCATCTCGGCAAGCCCGGGCATCAGATACTGGCCGTCGGCCTCGATGACCTCGACGTCGTCGCCCACCTCGACCGCGTCGGCCGGATTGATGGATGCGATGCGACGGCCGGCAACCACGACCGTCTGGTTCTCCAGCAGCACCGTTCCCCCGGGTCCTTCCATCGGGATCACGTTGACACCGACAAACGCCAGATCGCCCTCGACGACCGGCAACGGGTCGCCACAGCCGACCGTCAACAGGGCAGCGATGCCCCCCATGACGCTCGCCGTGATCGTCCTCATCGCTGTCACGACGCTGCTCCTCGACCTCAGGCCGCCCCTGAATGACGGCGGACTGGCGTCTGGCTACGGGCTACGGGCTTCAGACCGTATGATAGCGACCGAAGGTCGCTCCTCCCTCTCTTCTACCTTCTGACTTCTGACTTCTGACTTCTGACTTCTTCGTCCTACGCCTCCGGCATGGCCGGCCGGAACCTCGGCGGCACCTGTCCACGCTTGTAGACCATGAACGTGCGCTTGAACGTGATGACGATCTTACCGTCCTGGTTGAAGCCCGTCGATTTCACGGTCACGATGCCGACCGTCGGGCGCGACTTCGATTCGCGCTTCTCCAGCACCTCACTGCTCGAGTAGATGGTGTCTCCATCGAACACCGGGTTGGGCAGCCGGACCTCGTCCCAACCCAGGTTCGCCATGACGTTCTGCGACAGATCGATGACCGACTGACCGGTGACCACCGCCAGTGTGAACGTCGAGTCGACCAGCGTCCGGCCGAACGGAGTGTTCTTGGCGAACGCATGGTCGAAGTGGATCGGGTTGGTGTTCATCGACAGCAATGTGGCCCAGGTGTTGTCGGCCGCGAGCACCGTCCGTCCCAGCGGATGCTCATAGATATCGCCGACTTCAAAATCTTCGTAGACTCGCCCGGTCCACCCTGCTTTCACTCCCATGAACTACTCCCTTCACGCTAAGAAGTCAGAAGTCAGAAGGTAGAAGTCAGAAGAAATCGGTGGGCTTCGCCCCTTCTAGAAGCCGCGGTAGCCTCCAGTCTCATTCTGCTTTCTGACTTCTGAATTCTGACTTCTGAGTATTTCGCTAGACAACCCCCGCCTCCCGCCATCCCGCGATCGTCGCCGCGTCGAATCCTAGCTCGTCGAGCACGGCGTCAGTGTGGGCACCGAGCGCCGGTACCGGTCCCATGACCGGCTCAACGCCGTCGATCGTCGCCGGCGGCGCCAGGGCCCGGATCGTGCCGGCGGGTATCTCGACCTCGTGCCAGCGGTGGCGCGCCTCCAGCTGGGGATGATCGGCGAACTGTTGGACGGTGCGCAGACGGGCGCTGGCGATGCGCGCCGTCTCCAGGCGTTCGAGGATCTCCGGGGTCGTCAGGCCGCCAAAGACCTGCTCGACCTCCAGATCGAGCGCCGGCTGGTGCTCGACTCGCGCCGCGTTCGATGCGAATCGCGGGTCGTCAGCCAGCTCTGGCCGTTCGAGCACCTGCTCGCAGAATACCTGCCACTCCCGCTCGTTCTGCACCCCAAGATACACGACGTCTCCATCGCCCCCGGCGAATGGGCCATAGGGCGCGATGACGGCATGGCGGGCACCGGACCGTGGCGGCGGGGTGCCGCCGTAGGTGCCATAATAGAATGGGAACGCCATCCACTCCCCCAGCGCCTCGAGCATCGACACCTCGAGCAGGGTGCCCTCACCTGTGCGATGCCGCATCAGCAACGCCGTCAAGATGCCGGAATACGCATACATGCCGGCCGCGATATCGGCGACCGAGATGCCCACCTTGACCGGCTCGTCCGCGGTGCCGGTAATCGACAGCAGCCCGGCCTCGGCCTGGACCAGCAGATCGTACGCCTTCCGGTCTCTGTAGGGCCCACTCGAGCCATAGCCGGAGATCTCGCACACCACCAGCCGTGGGTGCGCGTCCCGCAACGTGGCGGCCGACAACGCGAGCCGGCCGGTGGCGCCGGGCGCGAGGTTCTGTACGAACACGTCGGTCCGGTCGAGCAACCGATGTAGCACTTCACGAGCGTCGGGATGCTTGACGTCGAGCGTCAGCGACTCCTTCGATCGATTCAGCCAGACGAAGTGGGACGATTCTCCACGCACCGTGGCATCGTAGCTGCGCGCGAAATCGCCGACCCCGGGTCGCTCCATCTTTATTACCCCCCCACCCAGAACGGCAAACAGTCAGGTCGCGAACGGGGCCCCCA
>JASLOY010000456.1 GCA_030745255.1 Vicinamibacterales bacterium | reverse complement strand
GAGAAGCGCGACACTGCGGCCCGCGACGCACAGGCGGCCGCGGAGGCGCGGGCGGTCGAGACGCTTGCCGCCGAATTGGACCGGGTGCGCGCCGACGCGGAACGGACGCTGGCCGACCAGCTCGCCGCGGCCGAGGAGCGCCACCGCGTCGACATTGCCCGCCTCGAAACCGAAGCGAGGGAGAAGAGTGCCGCGGCGGCCCAAGGCGAACAGGCGGCCGCTGAGCTGAACCGGTTACGCGCCGATGCCGAGCGAATGCTGGCCGCGGAGCTTGCCGCAGCCGAGAAACGCCATCGCGCCGACATCGCCCGTCTCGAGGCCGAGGCGGCGGCTGAAAACGAGGCGGCGGTCCGGGACGCGCGGGCAACCGCCGAGGCACAGGCAGCCCAGACTCTGGCCGCCGAGCTTGATCGGATGCGCACCGACGCGGGACAGACGCTGGCTGCCCAGCTCGCCGCAGCCGAGAAACGGCACCGCACCAACATCGTCCGCCTCGAGGCCGAATCGACGGAGAAAAGTAACGTCGCGAGCCGGGACGTGCGGGCGGCCGCCGAGACACAGGCCGTTCAGACGTTGGCCGCCGAGTTGGACATGGTGCGCGCCGACGCGGAGCGGACGCTGGCCGCCGAGCTCGCCGCGGCCGAAGCGCGTAGCCGCGCCGAAGTGTGGCGGGTCAAGGCTGACTCGAGAAAGACCCTCGTGGAGAAATTGGAGCAGGTGCAGACCGACGCGCACCGAGAACAGCTCGAAGCGGCCCACCGTTCCACCGACCGTCAGGAGGCAGTCGCGCACGAAGCACGTGCCGTTGGAGATCTGAATCCCCCGTTGGCATCTATCCCGCCCGAGGCGTCACTCGAGCCAGTTCACTCCGGCGACCTCGATTCGAACAACGTCACCGATTACTACGCTCTATGGCAGGCCCGGTTCGCCGGGACTGAGGTGCCAACTGTCGAGGCCAGCACGGATCCGCTGCCGCGCGTCAACCGGACACGGCGGCGGCGGGCGCTGTCGGTCGCGGCGATGCTGTTGATCCTGGTCATCAACAGCGTGGGGAGTGACTCGGCGCCACGCGAGGCACTGGCCGCCGGCACACCCGGTATGAACCAGTCCATCGAACTCACCGGTGCGCTCGATCAAGACGGCGCCTTGACGTCGCCGATCCCGGGAGACCAGAGGCTACTCGACCCGGGAGAAACTGATACTGAAGACGACCCGGAAACCAGCGTCAGCGGTCGCGTACCGCCCAGCCGACTTGCACTTCAGGGGACCTGTCTTCTGGTGGTCATGCTGTTGCTGCGCCTCGCGCTGTTCGTCGGCGAGGGGCTGGTCTGGCATGGACTGGTCGTTACGCTTGGCCTCGTCCTCGCGGGCTTCGCCGTGATGCAAGCGCCCTGGGGCGGCTGACGCGCGTCAGACGTTGCACCTCGACGCTGGTCGAGTATGTGAGCCCGCCTGCGAACAGGACGAACGCCGACGCCGACATCCAGGACAAGAACAGATTCCATGAGCGCCGTCCATTACCCGATGTGAGCTGCTTTGGCACAATCGCCATCCTCGTGGTTTGGCCGCTTCGGCTGTCACGGGCTCAGCTGCATGATCGCGGCCAGCAGGAAGATGGGGAAAAACGAGTGAGACTTGAGCACTCCCTGGTCAAGCCCCGTCGTCCAGACCAGCACAGAATCGCAATGCACCGACGGATCTGTGAGGGATAGGGCATCGGGGTCGGGGTTTATCGAGCTGGCGGTCGGCCGTCGTACCGATGACGCCCCCGCTGAGCGCATGCACACGGCGCGCCTGCGTGTGGCGGTCTGCTGAGCGAGTACCGTCCGCCGTGCCGCCACACTCCGGCTGGCACGTTGAATGCAGCGCACGCACCCGAGAAGAACAAGAATCGGACAGGCATGTCTTGTACTTCACCCCATCCTCCCCACAGAACCGTCACTGAGAGGTCGCGGTGTACGCAGGCGCTGTGAGCCTCTGGAACCGGCTGGCGACGATGTCCACCACCTCGCTGCTCCGCCTGGTTCTGTTCGCGATCCTCGCGGTCGTGGTAACACACACGCCGTCCGACCCAGACCTATGGGGCCACGTGGCGTTCGGTCGAGACATGGTTCGCGACGCGACCGTGCACGCTGTCGACCCGTACGCCTTCACGAGCGAGAAGGAATGGCTGAATCACGAGATCCTGTCCGAAGTGGCAATGTACGGAGCTTACTCGCTTGGGGGCGGGACTGGACTGATCGTCCTCAAGCTGCTGCTCGTGATCGCGACGCTGTGCTTTGTCGCTCGAGCCATCGCTCGCACGACTGCCCGTCTCTTTACGCGCGACCTCTTCATGAGCTTGACGGTCCTGTGCACATTTCCACAAACGACGCATGTACGTCCTCAGCTGTTCTCCGTCCTCTTGTTCTCGCTGTTGCTCTACATCCTCATCGAGGTGGACCGCGGCTGCCGGTGGAAGCTGAGTGTGGTGCCGCTGCTCATGGCGACCTGGGTCAATTTCCATGGCGGCTGGATCGTCGGAGCAGGCACCCTGGGATTGTGGGCTACGGGCGGACTCTTCAATGCGTCGGTTGATTGGACGACGTGGGCTCGCCGTGTCGGGATCTGTGTGGTCGCGGTGTTGGCGACGCTGGTGAACCCGTATGGCATCGGCATGTGGGCGTTCCTGCTCCAGACGGTGGGATTCAGCCGGGAGATCGTCGAGTGGCGGCCGATATTCGAGATCGGGCCGATGCTGATGATGCTCTGGCTGTTGAACGTCCTCGTCGCACTCGCCGTCTTGAAACGAGCGCGACCGCTCCCATGGGCCTACGTGGCGGTCGTCGTCGCCCTGGGCGGAGCATCGCTTGCCGTCAATCGTCTTCTCGTGTTCTTCACGCTGAGCACGATGATGTTGCTGGCGCCCGAACTGCCGTGGCGCGGGCCTTCGAAGCGCGCTGAGGGCGTCGGGTCCCCGTCGCGTCACGGCCCTCTTCCCCGCCTTCACGGCCGCGAGCGTCCTCCTTGCGTCCGTACTCGCGATAAACAACCTCCGCGGCATCCGGATGGACGCCGACTGGCTTCCCGAGCCCGAGGTTGTCCCGTTCGTAAAGGCCCATGCCTTCTCGGGCCGCCTGATCACCTGGTTCGGCTGGGGCGAGTATGCCCTGTGGCATTTCGAGCCCGACCTGAGGATCTCGATGGATGGACGGCGGGAGACGATCTACTCGAACGAGACCCTCAACAACCATCTACGGTTCTACTTCGACCAGCCCGGCGGACGCGCGTACGCACGGTCACTGGTAGCCGACTTCGTCTGGCTGCCCAACGCTCTGCCCATCACGAGCCAACTGCCCGACGAAGGATGGCGACGGATTTTCAGCGGACCGGTTTCGAGTGTGTTTGCGAGATCGGGCAGACCACACGTGGTCGCCGAGATCCCCGCTGCCGAATCGAACAGACGCTTCCCGGGACCTTAGTGGTCCCGGTCATTTGGACGGTCACGCACCGAGGGCCCGCAGAGTGGGGTCGCGCTCGCTCCGCCTTGCGCGAGGAGGGAGCATACCGGCAGTA
>JASLOY010000455.1 GCA_030745255.1 Vicinamibacterales bacterium | reverse complement strand
CGACGCGTTCGCCGATAGTCACTGTTGGCACCTCGCAGGATCATGTGTGGCTTCGATCGAGCTGACAGCGCGTCACGAGGCCGGAGGTTGATTGTTATCCCCGCCTGATTATATGCCTGGAAGGTCATGTCAACCGGGCCTGTTCGTTCGCACGACGCCTCGCCAGAAAAACACGAGCAGCGCCACATAAAGCGACAAGGCTAGCCAGTCGGCTGCGGCGCCGGCCCACGCGTAGCCGAAACTCCATGGTGTCTGCCCCCGAGACACCGCCCATCCGGCGGCACCGGCGATGACGACGCCGATGAGCCCTTCACCGCCCACTAGCCCGGAACCGAGCAGAACGCCGCGGTCGCGGCGGGTGAGCCGCTCCGCGTCGGTGGTGGCCTGACGTTCGAGCCCCAGGCGCAGGAGTCCGCCCAGAAAGACCGGCAACATCGTCGACACCGGCAGATAGACCCCGACGGCGAACGGGAGTGACGGAATGCGGCACAGCTCGATGACGATGGCGATCCCGGCGCCGATGGCCACCAGGGTCCAGGGCAGCGACCTGGCCAGCACTCCGTCGATGACCAGCCGCATCAGCATCGCCTGCGGCGCCGGGAGCTCCTCGCCCCCAAAGCCGTAGGCGCGAGCCAGCAGCAGCACGGTGATCGCCACAAACGCGGCGGAGGTCAGCACGCCCACCAGCTCACCGATCTGCTGACGTCGTGGGGTGGCGCCCAGGAGGAACCCGGTCTTCAGGTCCTGCGAGGTGTCGCCGGCGATCGACGCGGCAATGGCGACCACCGCTCCGACCGTCAGGGCCGCCACCTTGCCGCCGTCGTTGGTCCATCCGAGCAGCAGGAAGATGGATGAGGTGCCGAGCAAGGTGGCGATCGTCATGCCACTGGTTGGATTCGCGGTCACGCCGACCAGCCCGACGATGCGGGAGCTGACCGTCACGAAGAAGAAGGCGAACACCACGACGAGCAGCGCCGCCACCGCTCGGCCCATCGCGATCTCGATGCTGCTGAAAGCCAGCGGCACGAGCGCCAACACGGCGAAGATGGCGACGGCGCCCACACCGACCACGCGGAGCGGCAGGTCGAGCTCGGTGCGCGGGAGGGTCGGAACACCCGGTTCCGCGGCAAGTCGCTCGCGAAGCTGTTGCGCGCCGAACCGGAAACTCTCGACCATGAGTGGCACGCTGCGCAACAGCGTGAGCACGCCCGCCATGGCTACCGCGCCGGCGCCGATGTAGCGGATGTACCGGGTCCAGAGCAGGTCCGGCGCCATGTCGTCGAGCGGCAGGACCGTCTCTGGGTAGAGCGGCGCGGGACGCCCGGTGCCCCAGGTGGCGAGGATCGGGATGATGACCATCCACGAGAGCAGACTGCCTCCCACCATGACCGTGGCGATTCGCGGACCCAGGATATAGCCGACCCCGGGCAAGGCGGCGCTGACGTCGCTGCCGAGCTGGGCCTTCTTCAGGAACGGCACCCCGACCTGCAGCGCATCGGGGACCGCTCGAATCCAGCCGGTCATTCCCTTGAGCAGGGCGCCGATGCCCAGACCGAGAAACACAAGTCTGGCGCGGGCGCCGCCCGCTTGACTGGCCTTGAGCACCTCGGCGCAGGCGGTGCCCTCTGGATAGGGCAGCGTGTCGTGCTCCCGCACGATCAGGTAGGGCCGCAGTGGGATCATGAACAGCACGCCCAGCAGCCCGCCGCTCATCGCCAGGATCGTGATCTGAATAAAGCTGGTGTCGAATCCCCAGAGAAACAGGGCCGGCAGCGTGAAGATCACGCCACTGGCCACCGAGCTCGACGCGGACCCGACCGTCTGCGACAGGTTGGCTTCGAGCACGCTGCTGCGCACCCCGCCTACTCGCAGGGTCCGGAACAACGCCACCGTCATAACGGCGACCGGGATGGACGTGGAGATGGTCAGGCCGGCGCGCAAACCGAGATACGCGTTGGCCGCGCCGAAAAGGATGCCGAACAGAATGCCGGCGCCGACAGCTTTTGCGGTGGCTTCGGCCGGTGACTCGGTAGGGGAGATGTAGGGCGCAGGGGGCGGCGTGTTGGGCTCGCGGGATGGCATGCCCCGATAGCGGCTCGCGACGCGACGCCCGTTCTAGCGAGGCTCCGCCTCAGACCACCCAGATGCCGTCGGCTCCCGCCTCGCTACGATGCCATTCTTCAATGGCCCCGCTATGCGGGGGGCTAGACTCCCGGGCGGCACGAGAGCAAAGGAAACGCAAACAAGAGTTGACTCACCAGTCCTCATTCGCACCACTCAAGGAGTTTAGCGGAACCGGGTCAGCGTAATGTCGACTACACGCGTGCGTGGTTCGCTACGGCGCCACTGAACCAGGATGGGGCTCTGGTAGCGGCCCTGGGCGACCTGCCCGGCGCCCGGCGTGTCGCGGTCGGAGACCGGCAGACTCACCGAGCGTTTCATGCGCAGAAAATGCCGGGCCGGCGCGCCGAAGAAACGGGAGACAATCTGCTCCACGACCGAGTCGCTGAGCCTGAGGGCGTCGACGAGCTCGTTGAACACCCGGACCATGTCGTACTTCGCGTAGCCGATCGTCTTGTTCGGTATCGCCAGCGGATCCGCAAGCAGATGCCGGCTCTTCTCGGCCATGAACCGCAGCGGGTCGTGGAGCACTTCGGCGAGGTCGTGACGCATCAGCAGTGTTTCGTACTCGTTGACCGTCAGACCGGCCTGGTCTTCCCCGGCTTCCAGGGAAAGCTGGAGGCGGCCCATCGTGACCCCATTTCGCTCGATGAGCTCCTGACAGCGTTCGTAGATGCCGAAGCGCGGATCCTTCAAACTGACAGAGTCGACGGGGTGTGCCGACATCGGCACCTCCACGCGGTCGCGCGCCACCGCCTCCTCGCTGTTGAAGCCAAGGACCGTCGTCACGCGCTGCCGCGGGCGCCCCTTGTTCACGCCGTCCAGATCGATGAAGTAGACCGGCTCATTCGCTCGGGGGCGGTAGGTGACGCAGCTGCGCAGCCCGGCGCTGATGAAGGCCAGGTGCGAGTCGGCGTTGCTAGGCTCGACCTGACGCTGCGCTTCGGACAGCTCCTCTCGCAGATGCATTTCGTCGTGCTTGTATCCGGCCCCTTCCGGAAACACGTTGCGGAAGAAGGTCAGATACGGAGCGAGACCGTCGCGCGTCTTGTTCAAACGAGTTGCCAGGCTCTGGTCGAGATAGCCGGCCGTCGTGTGAAACGAGCAGTAGAGGGCTCGCGGGAAGGACTCGAGCAGGTCGCCGTGTGTCTCCGCGATGCGGCGACGGACGTCGACGAGGTCCACCCGGGCACGAGGGCTGATCTCGAGTGCAACTTCAACCGGTGATGCCGCCATTAAGCCCGGTATTGTAACCCAAGACAGGGGGCTAACCGGGTTTTCTTCATCCTCGCATCCGCTCCGCTGCCATGGCGCCGGTGCGCGCGATCCGAACGGCGCCGCATGTCGAGCCGCTGCTCAACAGCTCAGACAACTGTGGTTGTTCTCCGCGTTTGCCACGTTGGCCTGGATGTCGAGTAGGATCTCCAGCATCGCGGTGCCAAGAAAGAAACGCCCAT
>JASLOY010000454.1 GCA_030745255.1 Vicinamibacterales bacterium | reverse complement strand
GGTCCATCGGGTCCTGCCCGACGACCTTGGCGAACAGGAAGTCGGCCAACCGCTCGATCTCTCGTGGCTGGAGGGTGGCGGCCGGATCGGGCAACCCCAGGCCCATGCGCCGCAAGTCGGCCTGCGTCCTGCCAAGGCAGCGATCGTCGCTGTAAGCGAGTCGGTCGAAGGCCGGCATGCTCCGACCGGGGAGGCCGCACTTGATGACGAACACCAGCTGGTCACGGTCGAGCGTGGAGACCCGCAGGTTGGCGCCATCAGGCGACTGATAGTCCATCTTCTGTCCGTCCCCGGCCCAGCCATGACACGCCTGGCAGTCGGCCTTCTGGGTATAGATGCGCCGCCCGGCTCGGATATTGGCCTCGCTCGGCGCCTGCGCCCGCGCGACCGTCCCGATGCCGATGGACGCCGCTACTCCGACGGTCGCGACGCCAGCTCCCACCCACCGCAATGTGCTCGTCTCTCTGCGTGCCTTCACACGTCCTCCTCGCAAAAAATCCGTCAGTACTATCGCACCCCCGACCTGCCAGTTTCGGCGGCCCTGTCTTCCAGACGTGCCGTCCCCAACATGCCGATCATCGAATGATTCCCTTCGTGGCAGGCGAACTCGTAAATCGCCTCGTCCATGCCCTCGAGCAACATCTCCGCCGTCCAGGGTGCCGCCCAGGTCGTCGGGTCGGTAAACGTCATGCTGTAGGTGATGGTATCGGGAGCGGTGCGTGTGAACCGTTCGACCAGATGCAGCCCCTCGGCGGCGCCACGGAAGTAGCTGCTGGATGAGAAGTTACGGGTCTCGACAACCAGCGTCTCCGCTTCCCAGTGCCCGCGAGAGTCACCGTTCCACTGGCGAATGCCCTCCGGCAGGTGCGGACGACCGTCCAACGGAATGAGGCGCGCGTCATGGAACGCCTCGTTGACGAGCGCGACATAGGTCGGCGTCTGGACGATCTGGTAATAGGTGTAGGGACCGGCGCCAAAATTGCCGCCCAGCCGCGGCACCCCGGTCGTGATACATCGGTGGATCGAACTGAAGTCCTCCGGACCGGTCTTGTACCGCCAGCCATCGGCGACCACCGACTGTCTCTGCCGCGCAGCCGCAGTCTCGTCTGGTATGCGCCCGTCCGGCGGGTCCAGTACCATCGACGTGCGGTTGTCGAACGCGCGCTCGACCATCCCGATGGAGCTGCTGGTCGACGTCGGCGCATCGAAGGTGTCGATGTTCTCGTACGCCGCCCTGAAGGGGGCGTCACCGGCGGCAAATGCGCTTCTCCCGTTCCCGAAAATTCGATTCGCCCGCGCCTGCAGCGTGGCGACCTCTTCGTCTGTCAGCCGCTCCCGCCCGGCCAGGGCCGCCGGCCGTTCCAACGGAGTGGCGGTGTTGCTCAGCCAGACGCCCTGCAGGTCGGGCCGGCCATCGGCAGTACGAGGCAACGTCCAGGCGCTCGCCCGGGCCGTTTGCGCCTCGACCTGTCGACCGGTCGGCCAGGGGGCGAGCGAGACGACCGCGGTCACCAGAAACAAGGCACACGCCGCGGCGAGATGTCGATGCTGCATGCGATCCTCCCTCGTGTCGGACCTTCGGCGCCGCTCTGGGCGCCGCTCCGCCTGCCTCCGAGTCGGCCGGCCCAAGCCCCCCGCATGATCACTCACCCCAGGGCTCGACGCAACCGTCTCACCGCGCGGTCCCCGGGCACGGGTTGAACCGCACGCCGGGCAGCGGTAGGATCAATCCGGAACTCGCGATACAGCCAACAGGCGAAGCTGAGAGGGTGACAGGATGAGCCATCGACTCCGTGCCGTGCTGTTTTCGGTTGCAGCTGTCGTTCTGCTGATACCGCTCCCGGTCTCTGCCCAATCAGCAGCTGATCTGGCGCCGATGCGGACACCCGACGGTCAGCCGGACATCTCCGGCATCTTCACGTTTCGCACGTTGACACCGCTCGAGCGCCCCGCGGCGCTCGAGGGGCAGGCACAGCTGTCGGCCGAGGATGCGGCGGCATTCGAGGCGTCTGAACGCACCCGGCTGAATCGAGACCTGTTCGACCCCGAGACAGGCGCACCGAGCGCGGGGTATCAGTCGCGCGAGGAGGGTGGCGTCCTCTCGTACAACGAGTTCTGGTACGAGCGGGGCATCGAGCTGACGAGCGACAAACGCACCTCGCTGGTCGTCGACCCACCGGATGGACGCATTCCCTACACGCCGGACTTCAGGCAGGCAAATGGCGTTCGCCGCCTGAACCTGCGCAACGGCTTTGCCGACCACTACACCGACCGGAGCCTAGGCGACCGGTGCATGATGGGGTCGAACGCCGGCCCTCCGATGCGGCCCGGGTCCTACAACAACAACGTGTTGATCCTGCAGGTGCCCGGCTACGTCACGATTCTGAACGAGCACATCCACAACACGCGGGTCATCCCGATCACCGACCGGCCGCACGGTGACCTCCGGCAGTGGAGCGGCGATTCACGCGGGCACTGGGACGGCGAGACACTGGTCGTCGAGACGAGGAACTTCCGGCAGGCCACGAACTTCAGCGGCTCCTCCCGTGACACGCACCTGCTCGAACGATTCACGCGCATCGATTTGGACACCGTGATGTACGAATTCACGATCCAGGACCCGAACAACTACACGCGTCCCTGGACGGCGGCAATTCCATTCCGTCGCACCGACGGTCCCCTGTTCGAGTACGCCTGCCACGAAGGCAACTACGGATTGACCGGCATCATGGCCGGCGCCCGCAACCTGAACACGCAGGCGGTCGAGGGCCCGCGCTAGCCGGGGACTTACCGCGGTCTGACGATGATCTGGTCGACAAGGAAGGAACGAACAGCAGCAGCCACGCGCCCGTGGCCCGCGCAGAAGGAAGGGTGAACATGCGTACGTCTATCCTCGTCTTTGCCGCCGTCGTGGCGGCCAGTCTGGCAGCCCCTCCCGCCCTGCTTCAAGAAGGCGGATCGAGCCCCTACGACGTCGTCGACAGCTGGATGAAACCGTTCGCGGGCGCCGGCTTCGCCTGGGGCTCGCACCCGGGCGTGACCGCCGAGTCGCCCGACCGCATTTTCGTCATCCAGCGCGGTGAGTTTCGGTTGCCGGACCCGGTGCCGCCCGGCTTTGCCGGCTTCGTCGGGTCGATCGGGCTCAACGCGCTCCGCCCTGAAGAGGGACAACGCGTCTACCAGAACAGCATTTTCGTCGTCGATGGCGACGGCAACATGACCGAAGCCTGGACGCAGTGGGACAGCCTGTTCGAAGGCACCAACGGCCCGCACAAGATCCGGATCAACCCCTACGACCCGGACCGGAAGGTCTGGGTCGTCAACGAGACCAAGCACGTGATTTACGCCTTCTCGAACGATGGATCCGAGCTGGTGATGACGCTTGGTGAAGAGGGGGTCGGCGGGGACGACGAGACACACTTCGGTCGTCCGCAGGACATCGCCTTCAAGCCGGACGGGTCAATGTTCGTGGCCGACGGTCTCGACAACTCGCGCATCGTGAAGCTCGACGCCGAAGGGAACTACTTGACCCACTGGGGCGAGAAAGGCAACGGCCGCGGCCAGTTCGACGGCGTCCAC
>JASLOY010000453.1 GCA_030745255.1 Vicinamibacterales bacterium | reverse complement strand
GCGGGCGTGCGCTTCAGTCACCAGCTCGACGTGCACGTCGCCGACTTCACCGTCGGCTAGTCGGAGCGGCCGTTCGACAACGTCGCGGAGCGGGGAAAACCGTGACGGTTGTGGCGAAGGGGACGGAACACCGGTTCCGTCCCCGCCATTGCACTCCTGTCAGCCTAGCTTCAGCACCTCTTCCATCACCAGCCGCGGCCCGCGGTCGTGGTCGCGCACGATCCGGCTCTCGTTGTTGAACAGCATCGCCTCGCGCGTGTCGGCAGAATATGCCGGCCAGGTGGGCAGGTCGGGTGTGTTCGGGAACCCGGTGCGGGCGAACGCCATCCAGGCGGCGCTCATCTTCGAGGCCAGCGCGCGCGAGGCTGCCGACCCAGGCAGATCGAACAGGCGCGTTTCGAAGTGGTCGACGTTGTCGAACACGAACCGGATCTCGAGTGCGTGCGGCGTTTTCAGCTCGCCGCCCATGTCCCAATCGAACCGGTAGAGCCAGGCGGGCGCGCCGCCAAGGGCCGTCTTGCGTGCGGCCAGCTCACGCGCGTACATGCCGCGAGGATGGTCGGTGCAGATCAGGATGTAGAGGTCCCAGGGTCGGGCACCCGGGTAGGCGTCACGATACGCCTCAATGACGCGAGGGGCGACCGAGTCGCTCGCGAGCCGCAACGCGACCCGGTCCAGCAGCTCGCCGTCCGTCATGTCGAGCGGCATCTCGCGGTTCTGCCACGAGATGGTCTCCTCGGTCCGGTTGTACCCGACGATGACCGGCACGTCGGCAGAGATGGCCGATGCCGTCGGGTCGAATGGGTGCGCGGGAATCGCCTTGCCGTCGAGTACCGGTGTGTGCAAGGTCATGCCGACCACGCGTTCTTCCGGCTCGAACCCGTTCGTCACCGCCAGGGAAGCCTCGAACAGCGTGTCGGTCGGGACCATCTGCAGCTCGTGGGCCTGGTTCGGGCGTAGCCCCACCTCGGCGAGCAGCAACTCCGCCTCCCGCGTCGCATCGCGCGGGTTGCGCACCCTGAGAATCGCCCCACTCTCGATGATGGCCCGGTGGAACAGACCCTTGGCTCCCGGCATCGCCAGCAGAGTGGACACCTTCCGCCCCCCGCCGGACTCACCGAAGATAGTGACCGCGTTCGGGTCGCCCCCGAACGCCTCGATGTTGTCGCGCACCCACTCGAGCGAGGCGATGATGTCGAGCATACCCACGCAGCCCGATGCTGCGAAGTCGCTCCCGGCCAGCTCCGCCAGATAGGCGGAGCCAAAGATGTTCAGCCGGTGGTTGATCGTGACGAGCACGACGTCGCCGGCGGTGCACATATTCACGCCATCATACGTACGTGACGACCCCGACCCGGCGCGGAAGCCACCGCCGTGGAGCCAGACCATGACGGGGCGGCGCCCGCCGTCACCGAGCCCAGGGGTCCAGACGTTCAGGAACAGACAGTCCTCGCTCTTCGCCGGGAGCGCTCGGCTCTGCGGTGCAGAAGCGCCGTAGTCGAGGGCGTCGCGGACACCGGACCACGTGTTGGGCGCCACCGGCGGCATGAAGCGGTTCCGCCCGCCCGTGGAGGCGCCGTAACGGACACCCTTGAAGATGTGTATGCCGGCGCGCGTCGCTCCCCGGACGCGCCCCGCAGCCGTTTCGACGACCTCTCCGAGCCCGGTCTCCTGAGCCAGTGCGAGGCGGCCGAGGGGACCAAGCCCGGGGGCCGCATGGCCCGCGAAGCCCGCTGCCGCGAAGCCGGACAGTCCCCGCATGAACGTCCGGCGACTCCAGATGTCGGAAACGCCCCGTGTCGCCCGGTGGTGATTACGTGTCGACATGTCGTGTCTCCCTCGGTGACCGTGTGGGGTCAGGATAGCTCAAAATGCTGGCCCCGTTTCGGGACCGTCACCGGCGCGTTGAATTGTTCCGCGAGGGTGTCGGCGAAGCGCAGCGACACGGCTTCCTCCCCGTGGACCACGAAGGTCCGGGTCGGCGCACCGCCCAGCGATGCGAACCATTCGAGCAGCTCCGAGCGGTCGGCGTGCGCAGAGAAGCCCTCAATTGTTTCGACCCGCGCGTTCAACGGATACCACTCGCCGAAGATCCGGATCGGATCGGTGCCGGCCTGGATCACCTGTCCGAGCGACCCCGAGGCCTGGTAGCCGACAAAGACCACCGTGTTCCGGGACTTGGTGATGGTGTGCTTCAGGTGATGCTTGACTCGCCCGGCCGTGCACATGCCAGACGCCGAGATGATGACCGCCGGCTCCCGCGATTCGTTGAGCGCCATCGAGTCCTCGACACGGCTGACGAGCTCGAGTCCCTCGAAGTAGAGCGGCGCGTCGCCGTTTTCCATCAGCTCCCGCACCGGGCGCGAGTAGGCCTCGGGGTGCAGGGCGAATGCCCTGGTTGCCGCCACGGCCATCGGACTGTCGACATAGACGCGCACATTCGGCAACCGGCCCGCTTCGACGAGGTCGTTGATCCGGGTCAGCACCTCCTGCGTCCGGCCGACGGCGAAGGCCGGTATGATCACCTTGCCTTTGCGACGCATGGTGCGGTGGATGATGTCGAACAGCCGCTCGGTGCGGTCTCCCTCGTCCGCCCGATCCCGGTCGCCGTAAGTCGACTCCATGATCAGGTAGTCGGGGCAGTCGATTGACTGCGGGCGGGGCAGCAGGCGGGCACCTTGCACCCCAAGGTCGCCAGAGAACACGAGTCGGCGGCTCGTCCCGTCGTCGTCGAGCTGGAGATCGATGATCGCAGCACCGAGAATGTGTCCTGCCGGCACGAAGGTGACCGTACCGCCGGCTGGTAACGCGTGCGTTCCGCCCAGGGGCACCGGTACGAGCTGGTCGAGCACCGCGAGGGCGTCCTCTTCGGTGTAGAGCGCGGTGACCCAGCTCGCGTCCTTCTTGCGCTTTTCGAGTCGCCGGATCGCCCAGCGCGCGTCCTCCTCTTGGATGCGGCCGGAATCGGCCAGCATGATCTCGAGCAGCTGCGCCGTGGGAGTGGTCGTGACGATGGGGCCGTGGTAGCCGGCTTTGCGCAGCAGCGGCAGCCGGCCCGAGTGGTCGATGTGGGCATGGCTGAGAATGACGCCATCCAGCGTGCGCGGGTCGAAGGGGAACGGCTCGCGGTTGCGCTCGTGCCGCTCGCGGCCGCCCTGGATCATCCCGCAGTCGAGCAGGATGCGGACACCGCCGCAGTCGACGAGGTGACAAGACCCGGTGACCTCTCGCGCCGCGCCGTGGAACTCGATGCGCACGTCTAGCAGTCCGTGGTGAGACCCCGCGTCGCACCGAGACCCTGGAGTGACACTGCCGCGTTCGGCCAGTACAAGGCGCGCCGAGGGAGAATACCGGCCTGTATGCGACCGAGAAGCAACGCCGTTGGTCGGGATGCTGCGCCGTTCGAATGCAGTGGGGCTCTTACCACGGGCTGCTAGACGGTGATGCTCAAGGAGTCAGGGGTTAGCAGGACGCACGAAGAGCACAAGTATACCTGGGGACTGGCTCGGTGGGTTCACCAAACCAGGTTGTGTACGTCAAGGTGTGCAAAAGCGTTTTCATGGCTGAGATCGCATGTGGTCAGG
>JASLOY010000452.1 GCA_030745255.1 Vicinamibacterales bacterium | reverse complement strand
CGATGCTGAGCCAGACCGACAGCCTGCGGCAAATCGTGGTCTGTCGAATGCCACCGATACTGCCGGCGGTCAAAGGCCTGCTGTTCGGAATCGTCAAACGAAAGGAGATCGCCACCGTCGCCGCCCCCAACCTGTCTCGCGGACAGCGACCCGACCGTGACCGCCACCGAGACCGCCGCCACGCTACACGCAACCGAAACTCGCGACACCATGGTCCCTCCCGATCTCGCCACGGAGCTCACCTCGACTCCGCGACAGTGCCTTCCACGCCACTCGCAATCAGGTTACTTCCCGGCCGCCGCCTGCTCGAGAATACGCTCGCCCGCCAGGATGCCCTCCATGCTGTAGTTGCCCTCGTGACAGGCATACTCGTAGAGCAGCTCGTCGGAGGGCAACCGCCGCATCGGGAACTCGCCCGAGAAGGGTGTCACCCAGGTGGTCGCGTCCTCGATGGTGAACTCATAGTTGAGCGTGTCGGCGTCGACGCGCGTGATGCGTTCGATCACCGTCACCGTATCGTCCGATCGCCCGTTGGCTGCTCGAAGCAGGATCGGGTCGCCACCGACGGCCGCCGCGAGCGCCTCGGTCCTGGGCAGGTTCGTCGTTTCGATGACGAGCGTCTCTCCGTCCCAGTGCCCCCGCATGTCGCCATTCCACAAGCGGACGTTCGACGGGAGATGGTCGCTCCCGTCCAGCGGGATGATGCGCGTGTCGTGGATCATCTCGACCTGGATGACCACGTAGCCCGGTGTCTGCAGCACCATGAAGTTGTTGTTGTAGGCGCTTGGCAGCATTGGCGGGCCGGCCTGCCAAATCAGGCACCGATCGTTCAGCTCGAGATCTTCATACGAGTCCGCCGCGGCCCGATTTCGCCGCGCCTCGTCGCGAATCCGCTCCGCCTCCGGCGTCAGGGCCGGCAGGCGCCCGTTGGGCGGGTCGAAGATCAACGAAGTCCTCCCGGTGGGTCGGGTGCCGCCGTCGAGCCAGAAGTTATTGTAGGCGCCGACGTTGCCACCGACCGTCGTCTTCTCGGCCGGTCGGAGCAGGAGGCGTTCGTTCCGTTCGACTGCTGCCCTCTCGCGTTCGGCCACTTCTTCCTCAGTCAGGAACTCCCGATCCGCCAGATTGTCGGGACGCTCGAGCGGCGTGGTGGTCTTGTTCGTGTAGGTGCCCTGCAGATCCGGGTCGCCCCACGGCGTCCGGGGCGCGCCCTGCCCAGCGGCGGCGACCGGCGCCAGGACGACGAGTGCGATGACGCTCGACGCAGCCACGAAAGCTCGACCGTTCATATGCTCCTCCTGTTTTCCCTGTCCGTTCTCGTCAAGCCTCTATCTCTAGCGAGGCTCCGCCTCAGGCCACCCAGATGCCGTCGGCTCCCGCCTCGCTAGGCTACCATTCTGGAAGACCGCCTCAATTCCGATCGGGCAGCGCGAACACGAACAGGTTGTTGCCCGCGCTCGGGCGCAGCTCCGGCGTCATCCGAAGGTTGATCGACGCGTTGGCCGCCGTGCCGGTGCTGACCGCCACGTACTGCTGCCCCTCGACCGCGAAGGTGATCGGATAGCCGCTGACCGGCGACCCGAGGTTCACCTCCCAGAGGATGTCCCCAGTCTCCTGCTCGAACGCGCGGAACCGCCCGTTGGTGTCGCCTCCGAAAAGCAGCCCGCCGCCGGTGGCCACGAGCGACATCGTGGCCGCCCGCTGCTCGTAGAGCCACTCGGTCTCGCCCGACTCCACCGAAATGGCCCGCACGGTGCCGAGCTGGTCGGTGCCGGGTGTCAGGATGTGGCGCGCGGCCAGCGCGTAGGTGGTGTTCCCCCCATCGGTCGTCGACAGCAAGCGCTGGCAGGCATTGCGCAGCGGGAAATACATTGTGTGCGTCAATGGACTGTAGGCACCCGCCTCCCAGTCTTTCCCTCCGGCCCAGCTCGGGCAGGCCATCACTTCCTGACCGAGCGCCGAAAAGATGACCTCGGAGTTCTCCGACACGGTTCCGGTGGCACCGTCGATGTCGGTGATCACATTCTGCGCCACGGTCGGCGTCGCCCAGAGGAACTCCCCGGTTTCGCGGTCGAGGGTATAGACCACGCCGGTCTTGCCCGGTATGCCGGTGACCACCTTGCGCTGCTCGCCGGGGCGCAGCCGCGGGTTGATCCAGGCCACCGCCGCCGGGTCGGGCGCGACCGCCGTGTCGATTAGCAGACGCTCGTAGGGATGATCGAGATCCCAGTGGTCATTCAGGTGCTGGTAGTACCAGGTGATCTCGCCCGTGTCGGCATCGAGCGCCAGCGTCGAGTTGTGATAGAGGTGCGCGTTGTCGGCGCCGCCGAGCATGAACTTCGGAGCCGGCGACGTCACCGACGTCCCGATGTAAACCAGGTTCAGCACCGGGTCGTAGCTCGGCACCATCCAGGAGCCGACGTGCTTGCGATCCTCGAACGGCACGCCGCCCCAGGTCTCGTCCCCCGGCTCACCCGGCCCCGGGATGGTGCGCCGCCGCCACAGCTCGGTGCCAGTCATCGCATCGTGCGCGGTGATAACGCAGGCGTTCGGTGTGGCCCGGCCCCGACAGCTCCGCCCGGAGATGACCTTGCCGTTGGCGACGATCGGCCCCGCCGTCTGCAGCGCCGGGTTCACCTGGTAGTCGAGAATCTCGGTCTCCCACGCCACCTCGCCGGTGGACGCATCCAGCGCCAGGAGGAAGTCGTCGCCGGTCGTGTCCAGAATGACATTGCCGTAGATGGCGATGGCGCGCTTGGTGGTGACCAGGCCGCCCATGAACTCCGAGAGGTCGTCCGGCAGGTCGCGCCGATGCTCCCAGATGAGGTCCCCTGACACCGCGTCGATCGCCTGGATGACATCGCCCGGGTTCGGCATGTAGAGCACGCCGTCGTAGACGAGCGGTGCGCCCTCCTGGTTGCCCCGGTTCATCGCCCGCGACCAGACCATGCGCAGATCGGCCACGTTGTCGCGGGTAATCTGGTCGAGTGGGCTGTAGCCCCACCCGTCGAGCGTCCGACGCCACATGAGCCAGTCCTCCGGCGCCGGATTCTGGAGCATTGCGTCGGTGACCGGAAGGAAGCTGTCGGCAGACTGCGCGCGCGCGGCAGTGGTACTCCACAAGGAGGCCACCAACGCGATCGCAAGGCTCGGAAGCACTCGCGAGGCATGACACCATAGGCGCATCTCGGAACTCCCTGTGCCAGCTGTGCCAGCGACTGCACCCGCCTGGCAAGTCACCGAATTGTAGCATCCGGCGGTGTCATCGGAGGGACCGAGCGCTTACCCCCGCTCGGAGGGACGAGGGGCGCAATGGCGACGACAAGGCGTAGACGAAGATGCTGTTGCCGGCGCCGGGAACCCAAAGGCAAAGGATGCCAGAGACGCTGCCACACATCGTGAGGCTGGTGCGAGACTGCATTCCGGACCTGCTGGCTCGTTCGGAAGCTGTCAGGAAGAAACCACCCTTGCGACTGTGCGGCCTCCTCCTGACCGGCACGACCGAGCTCCCTACTTGCTAAATCTGAAGTTAATGAGCATAATATCATGCTTCTAACTACTTTTGTACGGCTCTCTGTTATGGACCGCA
>JASLOY010000451.1 GCA_030745255.1 Vicinamibacterales bacterium | reverse complement strand
ACGCACGCACGCACGCACGCACGCACGCCGGGCCGCCCGGCGTACAGCCCGCCGCTGGTATCCCCCACCGGGGGGAGGGGCGGGGCGCACGCCCGGCCCCCCCCGGCGGGCCCGCCCGGGCCCCACGGGCGCGCCGCGCTCGGTCATCAACCGCGAGCATCGGACTCCGAACATGCCCGGGTTTCACGACGTCATGCGCTGCGCGCGATGCGGGCAGATTCTGCAGCTGGCGATCGGCACCGACTCGACCTGTCCAAGCTGTGGGACGGCGCTACACACCTGCGCCCAATGCGCGTCGTTCGACACCGGGAGCCGGTTCGAGTGCCTGCAGCCGATTGCTGCCCGGGTTTCACCGAAGGACGAGCGTAACGAATGCGCGCACTTCGGGCCGCGGGTCACGGTGGAGCGTCAGACCCACTCCGAACGGTTCGAACGGCCCGGCTCACGCAGCACGAAACAGGCGTTCGACGATCTCTTCAAATGAGGGCGTCGAACGTGTCCGGCATCTACGTTCTGGCATAACCTGAGCCCACTGCCCCAAGGCGGTCAGCCTGGCACATCGCATGGCGCTCGAGAGCTCGCACATCACCGCCTCGGCGGTCGCCGCGGTCGAGTATCCGGAGCTCGTGCAGCAGTATCGGGTGACCGGAGTGCCGAAAACGGTGGTCAACGAGCGCATCGAGATCCTGGGCGCCGCACCCGAAGCAGAATTCGTCAGGCAAGTGCTGGACCTGCCAGAGAGATGACCATGCGAATCGGCTCAGCCGTCGCGCTTCGCGTCGCCGGCGTGGTCATGGTGCTGGGTGTCGTGGCGCTGTGGCCGGGGCCCCGGGCCGGCGGTCAGGGTGAGGTGGCCGGCGCCGACGGTCCCGCGGTGCTCTACGAGCTGACTTTTCCCGAGCCTGAGCATCGGTGGTTGCAGGTCGAGATGACCATGGGCGGACTGCCGGCCGAGCCGATCAGCATGCGCATGAGCACGGCGTCGCCAGGCCGTTATGCGCGGCACGCGTTTGCCAAGAACGTCTTCGAGGTGGAGGCATTCGATGGGAGCGGGAACGCCCTCGATCCGGTGCGGTCCGAGATGGCCCGGTGGGATGTGGACGGGCACGACGGAACGGTGCGGCTCCGTTACCGCGTATTCGGTGACCGGGTCGATGGGACCTATCTGGGCATCGATGCCACTCACGCCCACCTCAACATGCCCGCCTCGTTGATGTGGGGTGCGGGGCTCGAGCGGCGGGCGGCGACCCTACGGTTCGAACCGCCGCCGGGTCGCGACTGGCAGGTGGCGACCCAGCTCTATCCGACCGACGACCCGCTGACATTCACCGCACCGAATCTGCAGTATCTTCTCGACAGTCCGGCGGAGTTCGGCGACTTCGCCGAGCGCACCTTCACGGTGGCCGACCCGGCAGACGCCGGCCACACGCCGCGCTTCCGTGTGGCGCTGCACCACGACGGGACCGATGACGAGCTGGACCGCTACGCCGCCGATGTCGAGCGGATCGTACGCGAGTCGGTGACCGTGTTTGGCGAGTTCCCGGTGTTCGAGACCGGTCGGTACACGTTCATCGCCGACTACGGGTCATCGGCGAGCGGCGACGCGATGGAGCATCGCAACAGCACCGTGCTGACGTCGCCCGGTGCCCTCGCCCGACAGCACAGCCGTTTGCTCGGTTCGGTCGCGCATGAGTTCTTCCACGTCTGGAACGTCGAGCGGATCCGGCCCCGCTCGCTCGAGCCATTCGACTTCGAGGACGTCAATCCGTCCGGCGAGCTGTGGCTGGCCGAGGGCTTCACGAACTACTACGGATCCTTGATACTGCAGCGTGCGGGTCTGGCAGATTTGCCCGACACCCTCCAGGGGTTCGTCTCGGCCATCAATACCGTGCGTCTTGGGCCTGGGCGACGGTTTCGCTCCGCCGTCGACATGAGCCGGCTGGCGCCGTTCACCGACGCGGCAAGCGCGATCGACCGCACGAACTGGGGCAATTTCTTCATCTCGTACTACACCTGGGGCGAAACGCTCGGGTTGGGGCTGGATCTGCAGCTGCGGGTCCGAGGCGCCGATGGCGCCGTTGACGATGACGCACCGACCCTGACGCTCGACGACTACATGCAGTTCCTCTGGGAGCGGTTCGGACAGGCTGGAGGCACGGAGCCTGGTGTGGTGGATCGACCCTACACCCTGGCCGACGCACGAGCGGCGCTGGCCGACCTGACTGGCGACCAGCCGTTCGCCGACGACTTCTTCGACCGGTATGTCGAGGGGCACGATGTGATCGACTACGCGCCGCTCTTCGAGCGCGCCGGCCTGGTACTGCAGCCTCGAGCGCCGGGCCGCGGATGGCTTGGTTCGCCCTCGGTGCGCTTCGACCGGGGCGGTGCGCGGATCACCGCGCCGGTCCGCTTCGGGTCACCCCTCTACGATGCCGGCGTGGAGCGCGACGACGTGCTCGTGTCGATTGACGGCCAGAATCTGTCCTCCGCTGGCCGGCTCGCGTCGACGGTCGAGAATCTGGACGACGGCGCACGCGCGACCCTCGTCTACACCCGCGATGGCGAATCGGCGACTACCTGGGTCACGGTCGAGGCCGATCCAACCCTGGAACTCTTGGCGCTCGAACAGCTCGGCCGTCGCCCGACCCCGGCCCAGCAGCGTTTCCGCAACGACTGGCTCGGCTCGAAGTCAGGGCTCTGAGCCTCCCTGCCAGAGAGAGCGACGCCTCGCGATCGGCGTTCTGATACGGACTGGACCACGGCCGACCCCCGTGATACAAGGTGACTCACGTACCCAGGTATCTTCAGGTTGCCGTCTGGATTGCGGGGAAGGAGCAAGCCTTGACAGCGCGGTCACTGCAGCGGTTCGTCGGCGCCGGGACGTCGACCGTGATCGCAGTGTCGTCGGTGCTGGTCACCCAGGCCCAGCCGGTGGATGTCGACCCCAACCAGGTGGTACGTCGCACCTGCGTCACCTGCCATAACGATCAATCTCTTCGGGGGAATCTGTCACTGGAGCAGTTCGACGTGCGGGCGGCGGCCGACCAGGCCGACGTGGCCGAGCGGATGATCCGCAAGCTCCGGGCCGGGATGATGCCGCCACCCGGCCAGCGACGTCCGGCCGATACAGCGCTCCTTGCTCTGGTCGAGACGCTGGAACAGACCGTGGATGCGGCCGCCGCTGTGGCGCCCGACCCCGGCGGCCGGACCTTCCAGCGTCTCAATCGTCCCGAGTACAGTCGCGCCATCCAGGATCTCCTGGCGCTCGACATCGACGCCGCCGACTGGCTGCCGCTCGACCAGCTGAGCGCCAACTTCGACAACATCGCCGATGCGCAGACGCTGTCGCCGATGCTGGTCGAGTCGTATCTCAATGCCGCAAGCGCGATCAGCCGG
Organism: Vicinamibacterales bacterium; assembly: GCA_030745255.1. Taxonomy (GTDB): domain Bacteria; phylum Acidobacteriota; class Vicinamibacteria; order Vicinamibacterales; family UBA8438; genus NP936. Next base: position 201 of record JASLOY010000451.1, on the reverse strand, counting down.
CTGGCACTCGGGGAGGGGGGCGGTCCGGCGGTCGATCACACCTATTCGAACTCGGAGTATGTCTCGCAGCATCCGTGGGACCACGTCGAGGGTGCGCCCTACGGCACCCGGGGCGGCATCGTCGTAGACCACGTGTTTCCTGCCGACGGCGAGTATGTCTTCGAGCTCGCGTTCAGCTCCGGGGCCAACACCAGAGTCGAG
>JASLOY010000450.1 GCA_030745255.1 Vicinamibacterales bacterium | reverse complement strand
CTACGACGAGCTGACGGTCGCACACACATTGAACCTCGCAAGTCGTCTCTACGACCACTGGGATCACCTGCTTGCCGACAGCCTGGTCGACACACTCAGTCTGCAGCCGCAGCAACAGGTCGGTTATCTGTCGAAAGGCACCAAGGTGAAGCTCGGCATCGTCACAGCATTGGCACACCGAGCCGATCTGCTCATCCTCGACGAACCCACATCCGGCCTCGACCCCACCGCACGCGCGAATCTGCAAGACACGATTCGGCATCTCGCTCATGAACATCCCTCACTTTGTGTCCTGCTCTCCTCGCATATCTTCGAAGACATAGATGAGGTCTCCACCGAGGTCCTCATCTTGCGCCGCGGGAGACTCGTGTTTCACCTGAGCAGCGACACCGTGCACGACTCGGTGTTGTACCGGACGACGACGGCAGGCGCCGACACGGCATCGCCCGATCTGGTGTTGCACTGGCGACGGCGAGAGACCGAGTGGCTGCTGGTTCGACGTGGAAGCCCGCTCGACGCCAGCCTGCGGCTACGACCAGACCACACCGAGGAGCAGCCGACAAGCACGATTGCAGCGGTTTATCGCGGGACGGAGCACCCAGATGTGGACTAGACAGATGCAAGCCTTGATCGCCAAGGACCTCCGCCTCCACGGTCGGGCCATGGCGCTGACGATGGGCGGGTCGCTCGTGCTGATCGCGCTGGCTGGGCAGGTCGCGCCACAAGGAGCCGGACCACGGTCATCGTTCGTCTTCAGCATGAACCTGTTACTCACGCTGTTGTGGAGCGACTGGCTGATCACTCGGGAACGATCGAAACGCACCTTCGCCTGGCTGCGCACCTTGCCGGTAGACGATTGTCTCCTGGCAAGCAGCAAGTTCGTGGCAGCGGCCGGATGCTGTGTCGTCTTCTGGACTTTGTCTTCAGGGCTCTTCACGCGAGAGCTCTGGCGACCGCCGGGGACCTGGCTCACGTTGCAGTGCGCATTGGTGACGTTCGGGGGACTGTCGATCGCCACAAAGTGGCGTTTTCCATGGCGGCTTGGGCATCTGCTGCCTCTCGCCATCGTGTTGGTGCCTGTGCTGCTCTTCATGATGCTGGCTGACGAGGGCACCGGCGTGCGAGAGCGGCTCGTCGCTGCGTGGAACGCCTCGTATGGCCGACCAACCGTGATGGCATCCCTAGTCGCGCTCTATGCCGCGATAGTCGCGATCACTGTTCGGTGGGTCCGCCACGCGGACACATTCCAGCTCACCGACTGACCGTGCTTGGCACTGCTTGGAAATGCCAGGCAAGGCCTAACGCTGCCTGACAACGCTTGACTGCCCCGCGTTCCTTGGTCATGTGGAGCCTCTTCTGGAGTCCAGTCCGGTTCTTCGACACCCGCCGCCACTGTCATCCAAGAGTCTTCTCGTCCCTGGCGGCGCCCGCCCTGTGTGCGGCGCTGCAGAGCATTTCGGTCGCAATCTTCAGCAGCCGGACACGCCCGGGGCTGGAGGCCGCCCTGGCACGGGCCGATCTGCCGCTCACCGAATTGCCCGCCGCCCCCCTCTTCGCCGCCATGAACATCCTGACCTACCCGATGTTCTTCGGTCTTCTGACGCTGGCAGTCCTCGCTCTGGACGTCGTGATCAAGGACTCCGGACAGCCGACACGGCTGACCGAGTTCACGGCGCTGAGCTTCTACACGCAGGTACCGTACTGTGTGTTGATGATTGTCATCGCCTGGGTCTGGGTGCCGGATCCGCTCAGGTTGCCGGTCGGCTCCTCAACCGCAGAGTTGCTGACCGAGCTGCAACGCTACCGGGCGGCGATGTTGTCCGGGCCGCTCCTCTCGACTGGCAGACTCCTGTCCTACTACTCGCTGCTCTGGCTGGCAACCGTCCTCAGCATCGCCCTCGGTGTGGTTGACGGGCTCTCCACCCAGGCCACCGTCGCGATCGCGGTCCTGTTGTTCACGGTCTGCGCCGCCGGACCGATTTTCGGCGCCGTTGTGAGGCTGCTGCCATGACCTTCGACCCTGTGCGACGCCACGCCAGGCACGCCGGCTTTGGCGATGTGCCCTCCGACCTGACCTTCGATGCAGAGCGCGACCGGCCGACCATCGTTGACGCGGTCGAGCGGCTCTGTCCGGACATACGCCAAATCTTGGCGGGCTTGAGAAACAAGCTGCCGGTTGCACGGACCGCAACCGAGGGGGTCGCCGGACAGTTCTACCGTCTGCCGGGCCACTACCGCAGTCTCTGCTGCGCGATTCCTGACCTCGCGGACCCGGACCGCCTCTGGGAGGGGGACGTCATCACCTTCAAGGGAACCGAGCCGCTCTTGGCGGACTTTGACGACTACTTGGCCTGGATGATGACGGCGCGTTTCAGAAGCAGCGATCTCCCGATCGGGCTGCATTTTCCATTGGTCGTCAACGTGCCACCCGGGGCGGTGCCGCTGGACGAATGCGACCGCGAACAACGGATGGCAGCCGCGGTGCACGAACGGCATCTGAGCGTGTATGGTGAGCTCGCACAGGCGCCGGTGCCGCTCGTCGTGCACCGATGCTCCCAGCAGGACACGATACGCTATGTCGACGCGTTGCGCCGGCACCTGCCGCCACAGGCGTTTGAACGCGTCGAAACTCGAGCCAGCGCCGGCTGCGGCGTGACGGTGTCCTACTACCCAACCGCCCCGATCCGCGTCGACGACCTCAGAGTCCTGGCCGCCACCACGCCGGGCCTGGGTATCGCCGCTGCCGACGGAGAGGGCACGATTGCCGCCTGGTGCAGGCAATTCGCGCGACTGCTCCACCTGGGCTTCATGCCGTTTGCCCCGTGGAACAAGGGCAGGGGGTCGTGTGTCGACCCGGGGAACGCGTGTATCGACGGCGGTTTCGCCGACCTGCTCATGCTGGTGCCTTTCGATTCGATTCCCGATGACCGTTGGTTTCGTCTGAGCTTGCTGGCCAGCGTGGGGATGCTGCGCCACACGATTGCGGTCTTCGCGGCGTCGCTTCGCGGCGCGCCGCCGACCCGCTCGGATCGAATGCTCGAACCGCTGACGCAAGTCTTCCTGCAGCCACGGCTCCTCAGACAAATTGAGACCGAGACCCCCACGAATCAGAGGCCCGATGCCAGACTCCTGTCGTGCGTCAAACTCGACACCCTGGATGCGCTGGTCGCTGCCACGACCGCGGACGCACCGCGCGACGGACCGTATGCTCATGGTGCAAGCTCGTGACTGGTCGCGGCCCTCAGAGGCAGCTCGACTCGCCCTGTGGCGGCAGGACCGCGGCCGAGCGCCAAAGCGGGTTTGGCGTGTACACCTGTCACAATATTGCCTCGGGGAGCGTTGTTGAAGTGTGAGTACACCGGATGAAGCCGTCGGCCCATTTGGTGAGGTGAACGCGGCCACTGCGCCGTTCGATCTCGAGGCGGTGTTCCGCGCGCACTACGGGCGCATCACGGGCGTCATCGCCAGGGTCGTACGCGATCCCGCGCGCGCAGAGGAACTCGCCGTCGAGGTGTTCCTGAAACTCTGGCGGGAACCTCGCGCGCAAGGTGACAAGGCCACGGGCTGGCTGTATCGCACGGCCGTCCGCCAGGGCTGGATGAGCTGCGTCGGGAAACTCG
>JASLOY010000044.1:7281-13337 GCA_030745255.1 Vicinamibacterales bacterium | reverse complement strand
GGGAGCACAAGTTGCTGCACCTGTATGCCTGGTCCATGAGTGTCGGGTGCCGCTGCGTGGTCGGCGTTGAGAGAGACTTTATCCGGCGCCTGACAGACCGGCGCTGGTGTGATCCATGGTGGCAACCGCAAGGTGAGGACCTGATCCGGCTGAACGACACGTGGCTACGCTGCGTGACCAACATCAACCAGCCGCACGGCGTCTTCGGCATGGTGCTGCTGGCCGCTGACGACCCGCACAAGCTCGTCGCCGTCCGCAACGGCCCGCCGATTGTCGTCGGGATGGGCGACCAGGAGTTCCTGGTGGCTTCCGACGTGCCGGCTGTCCTCAGCTATACCCGCGACGTGGTCTTTCTCGGTGACGAAGAAATGGCGGTCATCACGCGGGACGGCGTGACGTTTACCGACTTCACCGGCGCCCCCGTCCAGACCACAACCCAGCACATTGCGTGGGACCCGGTAATGGCGGAGAAAGCTGGGTACAAGCACTTCATGCTGAAGGAGATTTTCGAGCAGCCGTGGGCCATTCAGGAAACGGTACTCGGCCGCGGCTCACTCCAGTCGGGGCAGGTGTTCCTGGGCGAGCTGGAGATTTCCAACGACCGGCTGCAGGCGGTCGACCGGATCGTCATCCTGGCCTGCGGCACTTCCTGGCACGCGGCGCTGGTCGGCAAGTTCCTGATCGAACGGCTTGTCGGGGTGCCGGTCGAGGTGGACTACGGGTCCGAGTATCGCTATCGCGACCCGATCGTCGCCTCCACGACGCTCGCCGTCGTCATCACCCAGTCGGGTGAGACGGCCGATACGCTCGCGGCGCTCCGGGAAGCGCGTGGCAAGGGGGCCATGAGCATCGCCATCTGCAACGTCGTCGGCAGCATGGCAACCCGCGAAGCCGATGGCACCGTCTACACCCACGCCGGCCCCGAAATCGGGGTCGCCTCGACCAAGGCGTTCACCTCACAACTCGTGGCACTGCACCTGCTTGCGCTCTATCTGGCCCAGGTTCGCGGCGCGCTGCCACCAGAGATCGCCCTTCGGCATCTTACGGAACTGAACCAGGTGCCGCGGCTGATCGAACAAACGCTCAAATGCGACGAGGCCATCCAGGCGATCGCGCAGCGATTCTACGCCCATCGGAACTTCCTCTTTCTGGGTCGGGGCATCAACTACCCGATCGCGCTCGAGGGCGCATTGAAGTTGAAGGAAATCTCCTACATCCATGCCGAGGGCTATCCGGCCGGCGAGATGAAACACGGTCCGATTGCGCTCATCGATGAGCAGATGCCGGTTGTGGCGCTGTTGCCCGGGGGTCAGGTATTCCAAAAGATGGCCGCCAACCTGCAGGAGGCGAAGGCCCGTGGCGGTGCCGTCATCGCCCTGACCGACGACAGCCAGCACGACATCGAGACCCTGATCGACCGGGACCGGGATGCGCTGATCACGGTGCCCGCGTCGTCACCGCTCATCACGCCGATCGTCATGGTCGTCCCGCTCCAGCTACTCGCCTATCACATCTCGGTCTGTCGTGGCTGCGACGTCGACCAGCCGCGCAATCTCGCCAAGAGTGTCACAGTGGAGTGACCTGGCCTCTGCGCCCTGAGCTTCGGCACACGGTATGGACTTTCTGCAGCATCTGAACCCCGAACAACGCCGGGCGGTGTTGCAGACCGAGGGCCCGTTGCTGATTCTCGCCGGGGCAGGTTCGGGGAAGACCCGGGTCATCTCGCATCGAGCGGCGTATCTGATCGGGGAAGGGCATGCCGAGCCGGACCAGGTGCTGGCGGTCACCTTCACGAACAAGGCCGCCGGAGAGATGCGCGAACGGGTCGAGGAGCTGCTGGCAACCGATTGCCGGAGATTGTGGATCTCCACGTTCCATGCCTTCTGCGCGCGGATGCTCCGTCGCGAGGGGCCCGCCATCGGTCTGTCACGCGACTTCGTCATCTACGACTCGTCGGACCAGATGACAGTCGTGCGGCGCGCGCTCCGGGAGCTCGACATCGACGACAAGCTGCTGCCGGCGCGTCAGGCGCTGTCACTCATCAGCCAGGCGAAGAACCAGATGGTGGACCCCGAGACGTTGCGCGACGAAAGCTGGAGCGCGCGCGGTGAGCTCGCGGCCAAGGTGTACGAGCGCTACCGGCGCGCATTGCACGAGGCCAACGCACTCGACTTCGATGACCTGCTGCTTCGGACCGTTGAGCTGTTTGCGACCGCCGCGCCGGTGAAACAACGCTACAGCCGGCGGTTCAGGTTCATCATGGTCGACGAATACCAGGACACGAATCAGCCGCAGTATCTGCTCATCCGTCACCTGGCCGACCATCACCGCAACCTGTGTGTCGTCGGCGACCCAGACCAGTCGATCTACAAGTGGCGGGGCGCCGACCTGCGCAACATCATGGACTTCGAGCAGGACTTCTCCGAGGCGACCGTCGTCCGCCTCGAGCAGAACTACCGCTCGACCCAGGTCATCCTCGACGCGGCGTCGGCCCTCATCCGACAGAACCGTAACCGCAAGGAAAAGCGGCTCTGGACCGACCAGGCCGGTGGGGCGTCGATTCGCTACTTCCGGGGTGGGGACGAGCTCGAAGAAGCGGACTTCGTGACCACACGGCTCCGCGAGGCGCTGGCGGCCAGTGAGAAGCACGACGAGCTCGTCGGTGTCCTGTATCGCACCAATGCCCAGTCGCGTGCTCTCGAGGACGCCCTGATCCGCGAGGGATTGGCCTACAGAATCATCGGCAGTGTCCGGTTCTACGAGCGGAAGGAGATCAAGGACGCTCTCGCCTATCTACGGCTGCTGATGAACCCGGACGACGATGTCAGCCTGCGGCGGGTCATCAACGTCCCGACCCGCGGCATCGGCAAAGGCGTGATGACCGCGCTCGACGAACTCGAGCCGGCGCCGGTCGACGTCGGGCCGCTGTTTGCGGACGGCGTGGTCGACACCGCCTCGGCCGGTTCCCTCTGGCGACGGCTAACGCGCGCGATCGACGACAAGCTACTGCCCACCCGTGCGGTCACCGCACTGCGACAGTTCCGCGATCTGATCCGGACGCTGAGCGACATCGCGTCGCGAGAACCGGTGTCCGACGTGCTCGGCAAGCTGCTCAATCAAAGCGGCTATCTCGAGAACCTCCGCGAACAGCACACCGAGGAGGCCGAGGGTCGCCTGGCCAACCTGATGGAGCTGGTCTCGGCGGCTCGTGACTACGAAGTGCTCGACCCGGAGTCGTCGCTGAGCGGCTTCGTCGACCGCCTGGCGCTGCTGTCGGAGACCGACGAAGAACAGGGTGCCCCAGAGGCTCGGATCTGGTTGATGACACTGCACGCAGCCAAAGGACTCGAGTTCCCGGCGGTTTTCATGGTCGGGATGGAGGAGGGGCTGTTCCCTCACATGCGGTCGCAGGATGACGCCGAGGCGCTCGAGGAGGAACGCCGGCTGTGTTACGTCGGGATGACCCGCGCCAAGACACGACTTGTCCTAACGAGCGCCGCCCGCCGTCGCGTGTTCGGGGAATATAGGGCGTCAGACCCGTCGCGGTTCCTCGACGAAATCCCGGCCGAGCTGCTCGAGGTGGTCGATCCGGTGTTCTCGACACCGGCGCCCGACACGACGACCTTCGGCCGGCCGCGCCGTGGCCCGCGTCGGCACGGGCCGACGGCCGAAGAGGAGATCCAACCGGATTACGGGTACGACTACGAGGACGAGAATCAGTCGGTCATCAGCGTCCGTCCAGGTACGCGCGTGCGCCACGCGACCTTCGGGGTAGGCACCATCCTGTCCGTCGAGCCATTGACAGACGATATGAAGCTCACGGTCCGCTTCGCCGACGTCGGACAGAAGACGCTGCGGGCAAGATACGCCAGGCTGACACTGGCGTAGCCGGCGGCGGGTCGTTCCGGCGTCCGCCACCGGTGCGCCTGAAGCCCGTAGCCTGCAGCCAGTCGCGGGCCGCCGGAGCACGCAGGCGGCCCTTTATCCGACCAGAAGCGCGAGCAGGCCGACGGCGAGCACCACCCACATCACCGTCACGCCGATCGGGAGCCGATACCGGTTCACGTCGTAGGGCGGCATCACACCATCGGTGGCGCCCGTGCCGCCGACGCCGAGGCGGCCCACGGCGCTCAATGGGTTGGCCGCATACGCCGCCGCAACCCGCACGAGCGCCTGCGACGCCGCCTGAGCGAACCGCCCGGTGGCAGCCGCCACGCCGACCAGCCAGGCAATCGCCACCGGCACCGGCTTACGGTAGAACCAGTCGGTGTCCAGGCTCTCGGTCGTCTCCCCGGCGAGCTTGCTGAGCAGCCACCAGAACCCGAGCGCGGTCCCGCCCAGCAGTTGCAGCGACCCGGCGACGTGGTCGAGCGTGTAGGGGTGGTAGTCGACGACAGTCTGAAGCCGCGCATACAACCAGCCCGGGGCCACTCCCAGGCCGACGCAACAGATCGCGGCGACCCCCATCGCGGCGATCATATGGCCCGGCACACGCGTGAGACGCAGACCGCGAGAGGGTCCGAAGAAGGTGAAGTACGGCAGCTTCAGGCCGGTGTGCAGGAACGTGCCGACGCTTGCCAGCGTGAGGAGCAACTCGGCGAAGCCCCAGCCGTCGTCGCCGGCCGCGGTGATGATCATCGACTTGCTGATGAACCCGTTGAAGAGTGGTACACCGGAGATCGAGAACGCGCCGACGGTATAGAGCAGCAGCACCAGCGGCATCTGGCGCCCGATGCCCCCGAGCTCGGTCAGCTTGCGCCGACCGGTCGCCGTCATCACCGCGCCGGCGCCCATCAGCAGCAGCGCCTTGTAGAGAATGTGGCAGAACGCATGCGCAGCCGCACCCCCCAACGCCAAAGGCGTGCCGATGCCGACCCCGGCCACCATATAGCCCACCTGACTGACGATGTGATAGCCGAGCAGCCGGCGGATGTCGTTCTCGAGCACGGCGTAGACGACACCATAGAGCGCCATCGCGATCCCGGCCCAGACCAGCAGATCGCTGCCGGCAAACACCCGGATCAACACGTAGACGGCGGTCTTTGTGGTGAACGCACTGAGAAAGACCGTCCCGGTGATCGACGCCTCAGGGTAGGCGTCGGGCAGCCAGGCGTGAAGCGGGGGGATGGCGGCGTTGATGGCGACCCCCACGAGGATCAGACCGTAGGCCCAGCCCGGGCCGCCTCCCAGCGGAACGAAGGCGAGGCTCCCACCGGTCGCCAGGTGCAGCCCCAGACCGATGAAGAAGAGTGACCCGCCAGCGACGTGCACGAAAAGATAGCGGAACCCGGCGGCCCGAGCGCGGTCGGTCTTTCCCGACCAGACCACGACGACTGACGCCATCGCCATCAGCTCCCACCAGACGAACGCGCTGATCCAGTCGCCGGCATAGACGACTCCCAGTGCGCCACCGGCGTAGACCAGCGTCGCGGCGTGCTCGGTCCGTCGACCGACACCCAGGGCATACAGGGTGCCGATCGCCGCAATCAGGCTGAAAATGAGTCCGAACAGATGGCTCAGCGAGTCTACCCGCAACAGCTGGAGGGCGTAGGCGCCGACGTTGTATTCCCAGTGCGCACCGTGAGGCAATGCCGCGGCCGCCGCCAGCGCTCCGAGCGTCCCGACAAGGAGTACCCCGGCCCGGGCCCGGCCCCGGCTGACACCAACCAGCCCTGCTGTCACGAACAAGACAAACGCCGGGTGGACCGTCATGCCTCGCCGCCCTTGCCGTCTTCGCCGTGCTCCCTGTCTTCATAGAACCGCTCCGGCCGCTGCAGCCACACCTTGCCAAGTGCTTTCGATCCGACCACGATCGCCACGCAGCCAACGAACCCGTACACGAGATCGAATCCAGGCAGGTGATGCCACCAGGCTTCACCGTGCGGGTGCGCCAGCAGGTCGAGCCCGCTGACAACCGCCGCCGCGAGCATCGCGGCCAGAGCCCAGCGCACCGCGGTCATGGCAGCCCTCCGGCGACCGACCCGGCGACCACGCTTGTCGCGGCGCTCCAGGCCAGCCGCGAGAAGCTGACGCCTGCGTCGGGCACGACCCCCAAC
>JASLOY010000044.1:0-7271 GCA_030745255.1 Vicinamibacterales bacterium | reverse complement strand
CGAGAGCGCCCACCCACCCGCCGCCAGGCTCGTCCGCCGAGTCGTATACGATGTACCGTGCCACCGCCGCAGCGTCGGTGGCGCCCGCGCCGCGCAGCGCGGCGGCAAGGTCGGCGGCTCGTCGGAGCACCGTTCCGGCGTGAGCCTCGTCGTGGAGCGCCGCCACCGCGGTGACAACCAGTGGCGCCGTCAGTGTGAAACGCTCCGCGGCGACCTCGCCGTGCGCCGGACTGAAGAACGCGTCGTAGACGATCGGGAAGAAGTAGGCCAGGTTGAGCAGACCACTGATGGCGAGCAGGGCAATGTACACCCCATGGCCGGCCGCGAGCGCCCCCATCCCGAGGTTCCACTTGCTGACGAAGCCGGCCAACAGCGGCGTCCCGGCCAGACCGGCCGCGGCGACGGCGAAGGCGGTCATGGTGGCCGGCATCTGCCGCCCCACACCGCCAAGCTGGGTGACGTCGTCCCGGTGAGACGCGGTGTGGATCGCGCCGGCGCAGAAGAACATGGTGATCTTCATAAAGCCGTGCGCTGCGATGTGAAAGATCGCGCCGGCCAGCGCGGCAACCGACCCCAACGCCGCTCCCAGCACGATGTAGGACAGTTGACTGATCGTCGAGTAGGCGAGCCGGCGCTTGAGGTGGGTCTCCCCCAGTGCCCGGAACGAGGCAAACAAGATTGTCGTGCCTGCCAAAACGGCCAAGACGCTGTCTACGCCGACCTCGCGCAGCAGGTCGACCCCAAAGACATACCCTACGATGCGGAGACAGCCGAAGGCGCCCGCCTTGACGACGGCTACGGCATGGAGAAGCGCGCTGACCGGTGTGGGCGCGACCATCGCCGCCGGCAACCAGGCGTGCAACGGCATGATCCCGGCCTTGACGCCAACACCGGCGATGAACAGAACGAAGAGCGCGACGACCGTCCAATCCGGAATCCCCGGCGGCAACAGACCACCTGGTTGGAACTCGGCTTCGGGCGCCAGTGACTGCGTCCAGACGATCGCCAGCAGCAACGCCTGCCCGGCCGTCAGGGTATAGACGAGATACTTCCGTCCAGCCGCCCGCGCCTCCGGCGTGCGGTTGTGCACGACAAGCGGGTAGGTCGCCAGCGTGAGCATCTCGTAGAACAGGAAGAACGTCAGCAGGTTGGCCGCGAACGCCAGCCCGATCGTGGCTGAGACGCAGACAGCGAAGCTGGCGAAATAGCCGGTTTGGTTGTCGTAGCCGCCGGCCCGCATGTAGCCGACCGAGTAGACCGATGTAAGAAGCCACAGTGTCGACGCCACCAACGCGAAGAGGAGCCCGAGTGGATCGACACGCAGATGCAAGGCCACTCCCGGCAGGAGCGACAGCGGTGTCGAGTCGACGACACCGCCATCGAGCACGACCGGCAGCATCGACGCGACCAACGTAAACTTGATGATGCCGGCCCCGAACGTGCAGCTCTCGCGCAGCGCGGGCCGGTCACCGAACACCCGGATCAGCCCGGCCGCAACCAGTGACACGAGCACGGCCGCCAGCGGCCGATCAGCACCAAGCAGATCAGGCATGCGCCCTCCGGCTGCCTTCTGCCTTCTGACTTCTGCCGTCTGACTCCTTGGACATATCGCTTTAGAGCTCCGGCAACGCGTGCCGAATCACCGCGGTGACCAGCCGCCCGTTGAGAATCCCGATCAGCAAAACCGCCGCGCCCAGCGTGATCACCGGGCCCAGCATCCGTAGCGACGGCTTCGTGCGGTGCCGCGATGCGCCCGGATCTGCCGCCCCTGGGTCGTCGGCGAAGTAGATCCGCTCGATGACGCGGAAGAAATAGACCGCGCTCAGCAGCGAGCTCATCAGCAGCACCGCCGCGAAGAACCAGGCGTCGGCCTCGAGCGCCCCCTGCAACAGATACCACTTGCTGAAGAACCCGGCTGTTGGAGGCAGCCCCACGAGAGACAGTGCCGCCACCGTGAAGGCCGCCATCGTGAGCGGCGCGCGGCGGCTGGCGCCAGCGAACCCGGCAATCTCGGCTTGCATCGTCTGTCGGGGCAAGCTGCCCACCGCGCCGAACAAACAGCCCTTGGCGACGGCGTGCCCGACGACATGCAGCAACGCACCTGTCAGCGCTGTGGCGTTCCCGAGCGACAGCCCGAGCACCACATACCCCATTTGCCCCACACTCGAGTAGACCAACATCCGCCGGACGTCGGTTTGGGCCAGTGCGAGGATCGAACCGGCGAGCACACCACCTGTGGCGACCCAGCTCAGTACGGCCAGCGCGGTCTCGACGGCACCGGTGGCCGGAAGCACGAAGAACAGCACTCGCAACAACGCATAGGCGCTCACCTTGGACATGACGGCGGCGATGAACATCGTCACCGGTGGCGGAGCGTAGGTATAGGCGTCCGGCATCCAGCCATGTAGCGGGAAGACCGCCATCTTGATCGCCAGGCCGACCACGATCAGCACCACACCGACTGTCATGGCGCTGCCGCCACCGGCCTCCGCCAGGCGTATCGCGAGATCGCCCATGTTCAGGGTGCCGGTCAACGCATATAGATAGCCGAGCCCCAGCAGGTAGAAGCTCGCCGCGATCGTCCCGATGAGCAGATAGCGGAACGTGGCCACGACCGCCCGTTCGCCACTCGACGCCAGCAGCGCGTAGGCGGCCAGTGACGAGATCTCGAGGAACACGTAGAGGTTGAAGAGATCTCCCGTCAGCGTAATCCCGAGCAGCCCGCTGGTCAGCAGCAGGAACAAGCTGTCGAAGATCGCGGCTCGGAACGCGGAGCGAGCCCGGAGGTATGGACCGGCATAGATCGCGACCAGCAACGCCAGGAGCGCCACGAGCGTGGCCATTCCACCGCCGAGTGGGTCGACCACATACTCGATGCCCCACGGTGGCGCCCACCCACCGAGGTGATAGTGCCAGGGCCCACGGTCGAGGGCGACGCGGAGCGCCGCCACCGCGCACACCAGCGCACCGGCCGGGGCCGCGATGGCGATACCGCGCGCCAACCGCGGCGAGAGCCTGGCCGCCAGGGGCACGAGCAGGGCCGCCGCCAACGGACAGACCACGATGAGGATCGGAAGATGCTCGCTCACTGACGCAACCGGTCGAGCACGTCAGCCTCATCGAGAGTGTCGAAGCGGCGGTGGATACGGATCAGAAGCGCGAGCGCCACGCCGGTGGTGCTGACGCTGACGACGATCGCGGTCAGCATGAGGGCGTGAGGCAGCGGGTTGGCGTAGAGGACATCGCTGCCGGCTGATGGAGACTCAACTTCGATCGGCGGTGTCCCACCGGCCCGCACCGCCAGCGAGATGAAGAACACAATGACCGCCACCTGCATGACGTTCATCGCCATGAGCTTGCGCACGAGGTTCGTCCTGACCAGCATGCCGTACAGACCAATCAGCAGCAGCACCGCCGCCAGCACGTATTGCAGCTGTCCCCAGGCGACGACACTCATCCCGTCTCCTGCCTCCTGCCTCCCGACTCCTTGGACATTTCCTACACCGTGTCGTTGTCCACCCATGCAAGGATGTCGAAGATCAACACCAACACGCCAGCCACCCCGACCATCACACCGGCTTCAATCCCGAGCGTGCCGATGACCCGGACCTCGGCCGGCTCCATCGGCAGCGGCAGCACCCCGTAGTCCAGGAAGTTACCTCCGAACAGCAGACTCGCGAAACCGATGCCGCCATAGAGCAGCGGACCGATGCACGCGAGCATCAGGGCATCGTGCGACGTGAGCGCAGAGACGCGGTCGCGACCCCGCACCAGACGCAGCAGGATGATCGACGCGGCCAGGATCACACCGGCCTGAAAGCCGCCACCCGGGCTGTCGTGCCCATGAATCAACACGTAGGTGGCGAACAGCCACATGAACGGCACGAGCAGCCGGATGGCCGCGTCGAGCAAAGGGCTGCCAAAACGCGACTTCACGCCTTCCCCTCGTCCGGGGGTGGAGGCCCGTCGTCTTTGGTCCCCAAGATCAGCAGACAGCCCACCCCGGCCGTGAAGATGACGATCAGCTCGCCGAAGGTGTCGAAGCCCCGATAGTCGGCCAGCACGGCGGTGACGAAGTTCGGGGCGCCGGTTTGCTCGTGTGCGTGGTCGATGTAGTGCGCTGCGACATGGGTGAACGTCGCCGACGCACCGTCGCCGACGCGGGGCAGATCGGCCGCGGCCTGCAGGAGCACGACGAAGCCCGGAGCGAGCAGCAATAACCCCACACGCTCGATCACCGCACCCTCCGGGTGGTCCGGCGGATCGCGGAGACGAAGAACACCGTCGTGATGACCGCCCCGACCGCCGCCTCGGTGAAGGCGACGTCCAGCGCGTCCTGGACGACGAAGAACGCCGCCGAGAAGAAACTGAAGGCCCCAAAGATCGTGACGGCCGCCAGGAGATCCTTGACGCGGAGCGCCGCGGCGGCGCACACGACCATCAAGACGAGGAACAGTAGCGCGAGGGCGTCGATCACGAACCTTTCTCCCCACCGGTCCTGGTCCAGGGCACCAGCCCGGCCCGCAGCGCGGCGCGTCCCAGCGCGTGGGTGGCGGTCGGGTTGGAGAGCGTCACGAACGCCACCACGAGCAACATCTTCGCACTGGCCAGTGAGAAGCCCTCGCTCATCGCCAGACCGCCGATCAGCAACGCCACGCCAAGCGTGTCGCACTTCCCCATGGCGTGAAGTCGGCAATAGAAGTCGGGGAGCCGCAGGATCCCGATCACGCCGGCCAGGATGAAACCGAACCCCAAGACGATCATGACACCGGCGAGCACGTTCAATCCGACCTCCTGTGGCCCGCTTGGGGCCCGTCAGGAGTGACCTCGAAGTACTTCGCCAGCACCAACGTGCCGACGAAGCTGATAAGGCCATAGGACAGCGCGATGTCCACATACAGATCGACTCGCTCGGTCCAGGCGCCCAGGACGACGAGCAGCACGATCGTCTTGCTGCCAATCAACCCCAGCCCCGTGAGCCGGTCAAAGATCGACGGACCGCTCACCACGCGATACAGCGACAGCACCATCACCAGCGCTAGCGCCACCGCGACCGAGGCCAGCAGGAGGGGCATGGTCATCTCATGACCCGATGCCTTCCGCCTTCACGCCAAACAACGTCGACACCCGGTCGGGCATGGTTCCCTGCTCCAAGGCTTTGCCGCTCGCCTCGGTCAAGGAGTGCACCAGGTATTCGTCGCCGTCCACATCGAGCGTTACGGTGCCGGGGGTCAGCGTGATGGAGTTGGCGAGGGTCAACCTGGCCAGCGTGTGCGGATACCGCACGCGGACCCGGAGCAGACGCGGGTCCACCGGCAACCGCGGGTGCAACACGACGTAGGCCACCTGCACGCTCGCAATCATGACTTGCCATGCCAGCCAGGGGAGATAGCCGACAAAGCGGTGCCACGGCATTCGGAGCAGGGAGCGGCCGTTGGGTTCCGCGATTGGCGGGGACTGTCCGACGAGCCGCCCCGACAGCAGCGCGATCGCGCAGGCAGTCAGCGCACCGAGTCCGAGATGAAACAGGTCGCGCTTGGGCGAGAGCACAAGCCACAGCCCGAAGAGGAGGAAGCCGAACGGGAGCGCGGCGAGCGATCGAAGACCGAAGGATCGTGTCGGCGTCGACTGCGACGAAGGGGTTCGGTCTGAGCGTTCCGGCATGTCGCGGCCGGGGGACGAGAAGCGGCCCGACCAGCCGGCCGTGCGAGGGGTCGGGCCCGTAGGAGTGGCTCGCCCTCCGGCGAGCAGCCAACTAGCTGATGTTCGCGATGACCCAGGCGCCCTCAATCACAACGCCGTCTGACCCCGTCATCACCGCCTGCTGCAACGTGACAACCATCGAGCGTTCGCTCTCGGAGCCGTTCAGCTCAACATCAGCGGTAATTGAAACCTCTTTGGTCAGTAGCTCACCGTCATACTGTGTCAGGTCCAGCGGGTTGTTCGGGTCGAACATGCTCAGCGATGCAGCGTTCTGTTCGCGGGTGAGCGCGACCTGTGCATCCGAAACCGTCTTGGAATGCTCCATGGTCTTGTTGCGCCACTCCGTCCACGCCTCCTGGACTTCGATGTCACGTCTCGCGACGTCCTCTTCGTCACGCTCCGCCGCGAGCACCCGATTGATGGCGTCAAAATTTTCATCCTGATACTCCACCATCTCGGCGTTGAAGTCCTCGTCCGCCTGCTGCGCGTCTGCCAGTGCCTGGTTCAGTTCCTTGATTCGCAACGACCGCCGTTGTGTTTCCGCGATGCTGACAACCGAGACGCCCGAAGCCGAACCGTCTTCCGTGGGGTCGAACCTGACCATCGCGATGTTATTGAGCGTCGGTCGGTCATTCAGCCGCGCGGCAAGGAAGTAGCTTCGGATCAGCGCCTGCTCTCCCCCTCCCCCACCACACGCCGAGACAAACAGCGCCATCAGTGGCGCCATGAACAGCGCGAGCACGAACGACGTCGTTCTGAATCGAGTCATATCCCCGCCTCCTTGGCAGGACCGCGCAGGGAGTCAACGAGCTCCCACGCGTCCGGGTCACACGTCGGCCTGCCTTACGCGACAGGCTCTGGACCGTTTTCCAATTCGGTTTCCTCACCCACCCCTTCAGCCAATCGGGCGAGTGACACGACCCGGTCCCGGTCGTCGATCTCGATGAGCCGCACGCCCTGCGTTGCCCGGCCGATCGGTCGAATATCTTTGGTGTCCATGCGAAGCACCTTCCCTTGCTGAGTGATGAGCATCAGTTCATCCTCATCCTCGACATAGGCGATACCAGCAACGCGGCCATTCCGGGCAGTCGTCTGGATGCCAATGATACCCACTCCCCCTCGGGATTGCACGCGGTATTCGTCCAGCTCCGTGCGCTTGCCATAGCCGTTCTCCGTGACCGTCAGCAGCGTCCCCCCGGGCCGGACCACCGCCATGGCCACCACTTCATCGTCCGATCGGAGCCTGATACCGCGCACGCCGCGCGCGGTGCGCCCCATCGGGCGGACATCCCGCTCGGCAAAGCGAATCGCCATGCCGCGTCGGGTTCCCAGGAAGACCTCACCCTGCCCGTCGGTGAGCTCGGCGGCGATCACCGCGTCGTCCTCATCCACGCCGGCGGCGATGATGCCTGCCTGGCGCGGGTTCCGGAACGACCGGAGGTCCGTTTTCTTGATCGCCCCACGCCGGGACCCTGTCACGATGTAGCGCTCCCCGTCCTCGGCAGGCCACTCCCTGACCGCCAGCAGGGCCGCAATCTTCTCGCCCGCCTCCATGGACACCAGATTCG
>JASLOY010000449.1 GCA_030745255.1 Vicinamibacterales bacterium | reverse complement strand
GATGGCCGAGGTGCTCACCTCGATGCGCCGCGACAAGAAGGTGGTCGCCGGACGGCTCCACTTCGTCTTGCCGCACGGCATCGGCGACACCGTCATCGTGGACGACGTCACCAAAACGGAGATCCGCCGGGCCTTGCGCGCCATCGGCATTGGGGGCTAGCGTACCAGTCCCCACGCCACGACAGACACGACGCCGGACTCGGTGCCGACAACCGCCTCCACGGCACGCCGGGTGCGAAACGGGCCGAATGCCGCGACCCACACCACGACGCGTCCGTTCGTGTCCTGCTCGGGGTCGGCGTCCGGGTCCGCCCAATCGTCGCGAATCCATGCAGCGGTGTAGACAAGGCGACCGCTGCCGGTCTCGTTCACCAGCTCGGCCAGCCACCCCCAGGCGTACAGCCGCCACCGCGGGGTCACTCCTCCCCCGACGATCTGATCGATCTCCCGCTGGAGCGCGGCCGTCTCCTCGTGCGGACTGATCATGGCGCCGTCGGCGAGCCGGGCCGGGATCGGGCCGTCACTGAACGTGGATCGTTGCGACCCGCTCAGTACGGCCTGCCAGTCTGGCATGGACGTCAATTCGGCCACGACACCGGCGAGCAGGCCGTCCGCCGCATACAGCGCCGCGACGCCACGTCGATGATTCGCCTCGACCGCCTCCTCTGTCGACAGAACCACGACGAGCGCACCTGCCAAACCGGATAACAGCACGGCGGTCAGCATCGTCACGAGCAAGGCGGCGCCACGTTGGTCGCCCCTCGACACATCTGGCGCAACGCCGTGACGTCGCCGGCTCATGGGAAACGGCGCAGCACGAGATTCGGTGGCGCGACCGTGAAGCTGACGGCGTGGTCTGGCACCAGGCGGCTGCCGCCCGGGGCAGGTCCTGGCCGAGTGAACAAACGCGGGTCGGCGCCACGCAGCTCCTCGACGGCGCTCTGAATGCGCAGATCGACAGCAATGGCGCGGATGCGTAGCAGATCGCCGTCGAAGGGTAGCCCGGCCGGCCCGCACCAGGGACCATCGGTCAACTCGACCAGGCCAATCTCAACGAGCGGTCCACTACCCGTCACCGGCGCCAACCCCGGACACACGGCCAGTCCCGCCGCCGTATCGCCGAAGAAGCGAAACTGCAGGTCGGCAAGGTTGTCCACCAACGGAAAATCGCCCTGCCACCCATCGTAGTGCCGAAGCTGCGACCGCTCTGCGTCGACGTAGTAGTGATGCAGCTCGACCGGCGCGATGACAGCGCCAGACGAGAATGCGGTCGTGGTCGGGTGGGCACGCTCCAGCGTCAGAGTCATCGCTCCCGCACCGGTAACCCGGAAGAGCTCCCAGGCTCGGTCTTCGTCGAATACCAGCACCAGGTCTCGCGCTCTGTACCCACACGCCGGCGCCGCACAGGCGGGACCAGGCGCGAGCTGCACCGTGGGGGCCGGTCCAGTGAGCGGGCTCAGAATCGTGGTCTCGGAGCCGGCCGTACGAGAGACGGTCAACGTCGTAACCGCGCCTGGCCGTGGCCGCCGATGCTCCCCAACGTCGGCACGAAGCCCAAGCCGATACGGCACGACCGGTGGCAGGAACCCCGCGAGAGGCCCGGGCGAGACCAGAGCCGGACCTTGGCCGGCGGCGAGCAGGTCGGTGTGCAAGCGATCGAACGCATGACGCAACCGCTGCTGCACGTTGGCCGCCTCCGGTAGCGACCGATTGAGGGAACCGGCGGAAGGCGCCAGACCGAACAACCCGCCGAGCACCAGGAGCGTCAATGCCAGCGCCAAGACGGTCTCGAGGAGCGACAGCCCATTCTCGAGAGAGGCCCGCATCATTCGACTCACGACCCCACCCCAAGCAACGTCACCAGTCGAGCGCCGTCCGGTGCGACGTCTGGCTCTTGTCTGCCACCGCCGTCGCCGGAATGGACCGGGGCAACCGTCACCCGCACCACACTGACTCCGCCCAATCCCGGTCGTGAGCCGGCCGTCCACACCCGCACATACACCGTGTCGGATGGCGGTGTTCGACCGATACCGATCAGACGGCCGTTGGTGTCGAGATACTCGGTCTGGCCAGCCCCCGGTGTCGGAACAGTGGCACGCAGCTGCTCGAGCTTGTCGACAGCCAGGATGAGCGACGACGTCCGGTGGCGGGCTCCCGCCAACGACCGCGCCGACAGCGAGAACAGAGGCACGATGCCAGCCGCCAGGGTCACGAACAGGCCGACGGCAATGATCACCTCGACGAGGCCGATGCCCCGTCTGGAGCTCCACATTGGTAGTTGACGCCATCGAGCCACGATGCCCACGGCGGCTGACGGTGCAACCTCCGGTCCAGCCAGCGGCAAGGCGAACAACCCCTGTGAAACGTGCGCCGCTCACGAGTGGTGTGACGGGGGAGGCGCCGCGAGTTGCAGTTTCGGCACACCGCCACACCAAGTCGAATTGCAGATGCTGCGCGGTGACACAAGGGCCATTAGAGCAAGGTGTGAGGCGTCAGGGCGCCCAAAGTCTAAATCCCATTGCCCAAAGCCCCTTCTGCCTTCTGCCTTCTAGAGAGTGTCGACCTTAGTAGAACCCCACATACCATTCGACCAACGGCTGGCCGACGTGCGTGGCGATCAGGGCGCCGGCCGCCAGAAACGACCCAAGGGGCAACGCGTATTTCATGCCGCCCCGCTGTGCCAGCATCATGCCGACTCCGACAAGCGACCCGGACAGCGACGCGATCATCAGGGTCACCAGCATGGGCTGCCAGCCGAGGAAGGCGCCAATCATGGCGAGCATCTTGACGTCGCCCATACCCATGCCCTCCTCGCCGCGGAGTCGGAAGTAGGCCTCAGCGACTGCCCACAGCACCCCGCCGCCGGCCGCCACGCCGATAAGCGACGCACGCCATCCGGGGTCGAAGAAGAAACTGGCGGCCACGCCGACGACGACCCCCGGTAGGGTGATGACGTTTGGCAGAATGCGATGCTGGAGGTCGATCACGAACAGCACGATCATCGCAGCCGCGAACAGCAACCGAACTCCGAGCAACGGCTGCCAGCCGAGCTGCCCGTATTGGAGTAGGAACACCACCGCGGTGGCCCCCTCGACAACCGGATACATCGGCGACACAGCGGCCCGGCAGGTCCGGCACCGCCCGCCGAGCAGCACGTAGCCAACGACCGGCACGTTTTCGAACCAGCGCAGCCCCCGACCGCACGACGGACACCTGGACGACGGGCTCACCACCGATTCGCCGCGCGGCAAGCGATAGATGCAGACGTTGAGGAAGCTGCCGATGGCAAGGCCCAGCGCGGCCACCAGCCCGACCGAAATCGGTCCGGTCATTGTCACTGCGGCGGCGGCAGCGTCTCCCCAGGCAAGGGAAACAGCTCAGACGCTGACGACACGTTGATCGTGCCGTTGGTGGAGTCGATGACATACGGCAGGCCCGTCGGGTCGACCGGAACCCCAGCCAGGAGCCGGGCGTCGATCAGCTCCTGCCAGGATTCTGGCGGGCGCCCACCCTGCTCGATGAAGCGTTGGGCCGCCCCGATCAGCTGGTCGATGTCGTCGAGCGCCCGCAGCTGCGTCAGCCGACGCCCCGCCTCACTGCGAATCCAGTCGTTGTCGGCCGAGTCGTAC
>JASLOY010000448.1 GCA_030745255.1 Vicinamibacterales bacterium | reverse complement strand
CGGGAGACACCGTCACCGCTTCCGGGAAGGTGAGGGCGTCGGGCACCTCGATGTCGTGAAGGATGCGAGCCGGTGTCTCGGAGACGTCCAGGTGCAGGAAGCGCAGTCCGTCGTTGCGCGAGAGCGGCAGCACCACCTCCTCTCGAACGGGCACGGCGGCGACCATGAACGGCGTCGCGTCGAGCGCGTCCCCCTCATCGACCACCATCGGTTCGTCGATGTCAGAGGCGTCGATGACCACTACGTTGCTGGGATTCCTGGAATTGGCCACGACGACCCGCTCGGTGCCACTTATGAAGGCGACCCCGGAGCTGTCGTCGGCCAGGGGGAGCGGCGTTTCGCTGAGGGTGCCGGTCAGATCGGCGGGGTCGAACAGGTAGAGTCCGGCGGTGGCGCCGATCACGGCCCCGCGCGTCCCGGCATCGTTCAGCGCCAGCCCCTCGACGAACGGTGACACGTCGACCCGGTCGACTTCCTCGAGCGACGCCAGGTCGTAGACGGCGACGGCGCCATTGGCGTCGGCCCCGCCGAAGAAGCTGACAAAGACCCGGTTACGCACGTGGTCGATCGCCGCCATGATCGGCAGATCCTCGCTCGGGAACTCGGCCAGGACCCGCCGCGTCTCGACGTCGAGGATCACGACCCCCGCTCCCGCGCTGGGCAAACTGTCGGTGTCGACACCGAGCCGCCCGCCGACGAATGCCAGGACACCTTGCGAGAGCAGCACGACCGCACGGGAGCCGTCCCGAGTGAGCGCGACGGTCAGCGGGCCCTGTCGACCCGGCGGCGCCAACTCGACCTGCTCGATCAAGGCGGCGTCCCGCGTGCCGCCCGGGGCGATGAGCGCATCCAGATTGAGGAACGAGACGCTCCCGTTGAACAGGTCTGCCGAGATGGCCATGGTTGGTGACGGTGCCGACGCTGCCGCCGGCGCCGCAACCGACGTTGACGTCTGAGCTGAATCCTCGCTGGCGCAGCCGGCGGCCAGCATGGTGCTCAGGAGGGTAGGCAGTGCTACGTGTCGTATGAGGAGGCGGGTCGACGCCTTGGGTGTCATCACGTGGTCACCTCTCGCCCTCGTTCACTGTTCAGTTGTCCGCCATCTGAGTGGTCTGAGGCGGAGCCTCGCTAGATGCTGTGCCCGACCCAGCGGCCGGCGAGCACCACCCCAGCCCACACGAGCAGCGACGTCGCGCCGGCGACCCTGGCGGCGACAGGTGTGGCTGCGGCGTTGTCCCAGTGCTGGATGCCCCGAAACGTGCGAGTTTGAAACAGCGCCATGTTGACACCGGCACACAGAAGCAGCACCAGCTTGGTCTGAAACGCCGGGTTCTCGATGTAGGTGGCCGCGCGCGTCATGAACAGGCTGAACCCCGTGACCACCGCAATGCAGACGGCGGCCCACGTCCAGGGGAGCAACTCTCGGGTGACCCGGCTGGCCGCATAGCTGAGTGCCGCGACGCCCAGCAGCCGGAGATCCACCATCAAGATCGAGCCCACCACCAGGCCGATCGCGAGCACGTGGATCGATTCCAGGAACGGAAACCACCAGGTGAACCCGATGTGCTCGGCAAGGGGGAGGCCTTCCAGCCACGTCCAGAGCTCAGCAAATGGCATCGATAGGGTGATCACTCATAGAGAAAGTAGAGATAGTCCACATAGGCAATCCAGCGTCCCGCCAGCACCACGCCGATCCAGAGCAGGAGCGACACCGCCGCGATCGCTTTCGCGGAGATGCGACGCGTCAGCGACCGCTCCCAATATCCAAGCTCCCGCCTATTGAGCCCATAGATGACGAGTGCCAGCAGCACTGCCGGAACCAGCATCGAGAACTTCCATCCAAAGACCGGATTGAAGAAGTAGCGATTTGGCCGAGCCACCACAAACAACAGACCGGTCACGGCGTTGAGCAACAGCGCGCACCAGGTCCAGGGCAGGAGTCGACGAATCATCTCACCGACGTTCTGGCTCGGCACCGCCAGACCCAAAAGCTTGAGGTCCACCATGACGATGGAGCCCATGACGACCGCAATGCCCAGGATGTGCAGGGACTGCGCGATCGGTGGCAGACCCGGCACGTTCCCGAGCAGGTAGACTGCCGTCTCGCGGGCCTGGCTCTCGGCCAGATAGCTCGCCACGCTCTCCTTCATGGTCGTCTCTAGTTGGACGTTCCAGCCTGATAGCAGCGGTCGAACAGATCGAGCTTCGCCTTGCGCACGGCGTTGACGGCGGAGGTCGCGTCAGCCCCGAACTCGATCGCTCCTTCGGTGTCGCGGTCGTAGGATGGCCACGGGGGAAGTCCCTCTCCGTTGGGGTTGCCCGTCGTTGCGAAATTGACCCAGTATTGCGACATCTGGTCGGACAGCTCGCGGTCGCGATCGTTCCAGTCGATGCCGACGAGGCCGACGTTGGCAAATGCATAGGCGAGGTCGCCCGAGTGATACGCACCGGCGCCGCGTCGCCCACCGGGAAAGTCGAGCTCAGGTCGGTCCGGCACATACAACCGGAACACCGGCGGCGCGTGACTGAAGAAATACAAATAGACATCGTTGCTGTCGCCGATGGCTCGCGCCCACGCCCGCATCTGCCAGGTGAAATTGCGGTCGGCGGAGATCGCCTGACCGGCAATCTGGGTCGAGGTGTCCAGCTCCGCCGCGTAGGCCGCCACCAGTGCGTCTGTTCGGTCACCGTATTGATTTCGCAGACCGGCGACGAACTCGTCGCGCGGAGGCTCTGCCATGCCGGCATACAGCGTGCGGCCTTCGTCGGACATCGAGCCGAGGATGACCGGCACATCATTCTGCTCGCCGGCGGCAAAAATCTCATCCGCGAGCGTGGGCATCACCCAGCCGTCGACGACGACCCCGCTGCCGCCCCGCGCCGCGCGTTGCGCATCCATCACCGCCTGTGGCCCGGAGGCCCGGAGCGCCGCGGCAGCCTCCGGTCCGTCGCCTTCGGCGCCGAGCTCGGTCGCGACGGCGACCCCGGCGTCGTGCCCCGATCGGCCAGTCGCCATTCCGCCCGTCTCCGTTAGATGCAACCTGGGCGCGCCGAAACAGCCACCCGAGTGGCCAATCGCTTTATGGAACAGCCCGCGTGCCAACGGCGAGGCCTGGAGCACGCAGACCGACCACGAACCGGCCGACTGGCCGAAGATGGTCACGTTATCCGGATCGCCGCCAAACGCGGCGATGTTGTCGCGCACCCATGCGAGTGTGGCGATGTGGTCGAGGATGCCGTAGTTGCCCGACGATCCATGCTCGGATTCGGCGGTCAGCGCCGGATGCGCGAGGAACCCGAACGGTCCAAGCCGGTAGTTGGCGGTCACCATGACCACGCCCTTGCGCGCCATCGCGGTACCGTCGAAGACCGTCGCGCTGCCGACCCCGGCGGTGTGCCCGCCACCATGGAACCAGACCATCACCGGGCGGCGCTCGTCTGGTGCCGCGGCCGCGCTCCAGACGTTCAGCGTCAGACAGTCTTCGCTTCTGGGTAGCTCGCCGCGCGCATACGGTGAGTCGTCGGCGTTGCGGGCCTGCCAGCAGGCAGGCCCGGAATCGGTCGCCCCCCGCCTGCCCTCCCAAGGCGCGACCGGTGCCCGTGGGCGCCCCCGGCGATCCCCCAACGGAGGCGGGGCAAACGCCCCCCCGCGG
>JASLOY010000447.1 GCA_030745255.1 Vicinamibacterales bacterium | reverse complement strand
CTCCCTCGCTGCCCGAGCCGGGCGGTAAGCAGGGCACTCTGTGGCGTCCCTCGGCTGGAGGCGGTGCGAATTGGCACGGCGCGGCGCTGGACCCCGAAACGGGTCTGCTCTACGTGCCGTCGCGCAACAACGCGGTCGTCATTACCTTGTACGAGCCGGACCCGACGTTGGGCGCCACGGTGGCCTACACGCACGGCGCGCCGGAGGCGGACCGACTGGCTGGGCGCGGGCTCGGGCCGTCCCGGAGCGGGGCGCTGATGCCGCAGGGGCTGCCGCTGCTCAAACCGCCCTACTCGCGGATGACGGCGATCGACATGAACCCGGGCGAGCACGAGTGGATGGTGCCGCTGGGCAACGGCGACCGGTATCGGAACCACCCGCTGCTGCGCGACCTGAACCTGCCGCCGCTTGGGGGCGACGGTGTAGGGGGACCGGTATTGACGAAAACGCTGGTGGTGAGCGCGCTGTCGGCCGGGAGCAGCAACGGCGGCCCCCGGCTGGTCGCGCGGTCTAAAGAAACCGGCGAAGAGCTCGGGTCGGTGGATTTGCCGACCGGTGCCATCGGCACCCCGATGACCTACATGGTCGACGGGCGCCAATATTTTGCAGTGGCCATTGGCGGGCGCCCGCCGCAGATGGTCGCGTTCGCGTTGCCAGAGTGACGACGTTCGCCCAGGAGTCAGAAGGCAGAAGGCAGAAGACGCCGGTGGGCTTCGCCGTCATCTGATTCGATGATCCAGGATGGAGGAGGCAGCATGCCGCGCGCCGAACTGACGGGTGTCGCCATGGTCGGGGCATGTGTGCTGCTTGCCGCCTGCGCGTCTGACGCACCGGCGCCGGCGGCCGACCCGGTCATCGAGCCGGCCGCGCCGTCCAGAGAGGTCGCGGTCGCCACTACCGTGGCGTTCACCGAAGGGCCTACGGTCGCCGAGGACGGCACGGTCTATTTCACCGATCTGGGCAACAACCGCATCATGCGGCTGACCACCGATGGGCAGCTCTCGACCTTTCGCCAGCCCAGCTATCGCGCCAACGGGCTGGTCTTCGACAGTCAATGGCGTCTGCTCGCCTGCGAGAGCGGGGACGGCGACACCGTCCTGCCGCGCGTCACCCGTACCGACATGGAGACGGGCGAGATCGAGGTCATCGCGGACGCGTTCGAGGGGAAGCAGCTGCATGCACCCAACGATCTGAGCTTCGACGGACAGGGGCGCATCTACTTCACCGACCGGCCCGGCCCGAACCCGCGGCCGGAGCAGACCGGCGTGCACGGGGTCTATCGCATCGATCCGGACGGTAGGGTCACACGCATTCTGACCGAGCCCGAGGTGATGCGACCCAACGGAATCGTCATCTCGCCCGACGACCAGACGCTGTATGTCATCGAGACCGAGCAGAGCGAGGGTGGACCGCGCCTGATTCGTGCCTACGACCTCAGCGCCGAGGGGACCGTCAGCAACATGCGGGTGTTCCACGACTTCTATCCCGGGCGGAGCGGCGACGGGATGACGATCGACAGCGAGGGCAATCTCTATGTCGCGGCCGGGCTGAACCGGCGTCGTGGGACCAGCGAGACCCTCGATACGGTCGCCGGGATCCACATCTTCTCGCCCGAGGGCGAACTGCTGGAGCACATCCCGATTCCGGAAGACACCATCACGAACGCCGCGTTCGGCGGCGCGGACCTGCGGACGCTCTATGTCACCGCCGGCAAGACGCTCTTCAGCGTCACGACCGACATCATGGGGACAAGACGATGAAACGTTTCAGGTCTGCGCCGGTCAGCCGATGAGCACCCGGCGATTTCAGCTCTGGGGGTGGGAGGCGATCAACCGGCACGAAGGCCAGTTGTATCTGCGGCGGCTTCGCGTCGTGTCCTGTCAGTGGTTCGGGATATACATCCACTGGTTCCACGCCAGCGACGACGACTGCCTGCACGACCATCCATGGGCGTTTCTCACGTTCATCTTGCGGGGTGGGTACTGGGAGCACACGCGGAGTCCCAATGACGGCATCGTCCGGCGGTGGCATCCGCCTCTTGCCATTCGCAGCCGACCGGCCCACTGGCTGCACCGTGTCGAAATCGATTCGGCCCGCAAGCCGGTGACCATCGTCCTGCGCGGTCCGCGCGTCCGCCCGTGGGGTTTTCAGACCCGCGCCGGGTGGATCCCCTGGCCCGAATACAAAGACAAGAAGGCCACCTCGTCGCAGCCCGTCCGCCTTCGCCAAGGCTACGGCGGACAAGTCGGCAGTCCCTGATGCTGGCGAAGCCAACCAGCCCTCTTCTGACTCCTGCCTTCTGAATTCTGACTTCTCGGGGTGCTCTCAATGGCTCATCGCGTATAGCACGACGTTGACCCCAAGCGAGTAGCCATCCGGCGCGAACCGCTCGAAGAAGCGCGGGTCTTCGCCCTCACGCTCCCAGGCGTCTTGAATGTCGGTATTGTGGGTCATGGCGACCATGATCCGGCCGTGTTGGTCGGTAATCGCCCGGAAGTTCGCCTTGTCGCTGTCATAGCCGCGCTCTGATGTCGACGACCCACCAGAGCGTCGCCAGAAGCCGATGTTGGCGATCTGGGGCACCTCCAAGATAGGGAACATCGCCCGGAACAACGGGTGGTCGAGTGGCAGGTCGATGATGGGATACTCCGACGGCGGCAGCACCCGGCCGATCTCCGACGTCCACTGGTCCCAGGCCGGCGTGCCCCAGAAGTCGTCGACCCAGAGGAAGCCACCCTTCACCAGGTAGTCGCGCAGCCGGGCCACTTCTTCGCCATTGAGCCTCATCGTACCGACGTCTGAGGTCATCACGAATGGACAACTGAACAGCTCGGGGTCGGTGATCTCCACCACCCAGTGGTTCGGGCGACCCCCATCGCCGAAGTCGACTTTTGTCGACGTCATTTCCGAGAGGCGGATCATGAAGTTGACGTCGGCGGCGGGGTAGTCGGTGCGCCATCCCCGTCCGGCCGATTCGCGGCGGATGCTCGTGTACATCAGCCGGCAGAAGGTGAAGCCGTTGTCGCGATGTCCCGCGGTGCGAAACCGAGGTGGCATCCGGTTTCGCCGGTAGCCGTTCCAGCCCACCTGCGCGAAGCCGACCGACGCGAGCAGCACCGCTACGAGCGTGCCGACCGCGAGCCGCGTCGTCCAGCGAGGTTTCACGCTCATGGTGAGTCGCCCTGCGTCACCGAGAGCATAATGCGCCGGCGTTTGTCTGATGACTGACGGTGATCAGCCTCAAGTTGGGCAGTGGCAGGTATACTGCTGTGTCGGTCTCCCCGGGGATGAAGACACCGATGCACGCGCCTTCCGGGTCGAACCAACTCAGTTCCAGCATGCAGGTCCCCGTGGTCTCGAGTGGGGGAGTACGCGCATGGTCGCCGATCAGCACTATCCGAAACGGGAACTGTTTTCGCATATCCGCGAGAACCCGATCGAGGCCGACATCTCCAGCCACACCGGGTCGCAGTTCAGCCACGGGCTGTGTCCCGAGTGCAGTCAGCTCCATGACAAGCAGCTCGGGTGAGCCGACCGCCTCTCGTGGCGCGAGATCCAGGCACGGCTGGGCGGGTGGCCGGGTGCTGGGCGGTTGCGTCGACGCGCGTCGTGGGCGATCATGCACGGATGGGGATTGTGGCAGTGATCCGAAAAAGGGGGAACT